>DASSQJ010000379.1:0-8079 GCA_035702545.1 Phycicoccus sp. | reverse complement strand
GTTCGGGAGCGCCTGGGTCAGGCCCATGAGCATCACGTGGTCACCGCCCGGACGGAGCACCTGGCTACCGCCGGCGGGGATGACGAGACCGCCGGACTTCGGCTGCATCCGCATGCTGCCCGAGGCGGTCCGGACCGTCTCGTGGAGCTCGAGCTTCCCGGCCACGGGCGAGGTCCCGCCCGCCACCGTGACGGCGCTGCCGGTGGGGTTGTGCAGGGTCCCGAACAGCCCGGTCATCGGCATCGACGCGGTCCCGGTCGCCTCGACGGCCTTGACCCAGCCGTCGCGGAGGACGAGCGGCGAGGTCGACGCGGATCTCGAGGCGGACCCGGAGTCGGGCGAGTCGGCGGTCGCGCCGGTCGAGGAAGTCGGTGAGGTGCCGCACGCGGCCAGTCCGCCGGCGACGACGGTGACGGCGAGCGTGAGGGCGACCCGGCGGGTCGCGGACAGGGGGTGGTGCACGAGGAGTCTCCTGGGGTCGGGGCGGCACCGCGGCGGGCCGCCCGGTTCGCTGGGGTCGGCAGAGGGAGCCCGGCCCCGGCGGGACCCGGCTCAGGCGACGGCGAGGGGCGGGGCCCGGCCGCCCAGCGGCCGCACGGAGCGACCGGTGAGCCGGAGCGGCGCCGGCTCGGGGAGGACCGGGGCGCAGGCGCGGACGCGCACGGCGGCGGGCACCCGGGGCAGCAGCCGGGCGAGCGCGCGCCACAGCACCGATTCCGCGTGCGCGAGGAGCAGCGCGGCGAGGACCGTCGCGGCCCCGTGCGCGAGGAGCATCGAGGGCCCCAACGCCGGATGGACGTGGTCGGCCACCGCCGGCGAGGCGCCGAGGGCGGTGGGAAGGCCGCCGTGGACGTGACGGGCGAGACCGTCACCCACCCCTGGGGACATGGCCGTCAGCGCCGCGTGGACGAGTGCCTGGGCACCTCCGAGCAGCGCGAGGAGGCGTCCGGCGCGGAGCTGCCGCCCGCTGGCCCACCACGCGACGGGGGCGAGGAGGAGGCCCAGGACCCCGAGCGAGACCGGGCCGGGAGCCGTGCCGCCGCCGAGGGTGTGCGCCGAGGCCGCCAGCCCGAGGACGAGCAGGGCCTGGAGCGACGCCCGCGACGCCCGCAGCACCCCTCGACCCGCCTGGACCACGCGGCGATGCTACCCACCGCGCGCGACTAGGGTGGGGGCCGCCCTGTCCCGCCGAGCCGAGGAGGAGCCGTGGCCGACGAAGCACGCGCCCGCCGGGTCGCTGACCGCATCAAGACGGTGACCGCCGAGAACCTCGAGTCGATCGTCAAGGACCCCGACCTCGGGTTCGTCACGGTGACCGACGTCCGGGTCACCGGTGACCTCCAGCACGCCTCGCTCTTCTACACGGTCTTCGGCGACGAGGACCAGCGCGCCCGCACCGCCCGCCTGCTCGAGGAGAACAAGGGCAAGCTCCGCTCCTTCGTCGGCAAGCAGCTCGGCATCCGGCTCACCCCCTCGCTGGAGTTCATCCCCGACGCGATCCCCGAGACCGCCGCCCACCTCGAGGACCTCCTCCGGGAGGCCCGCGAGCGGGATGCCGAGGTGGCCCGGGCCGCCGCCGCCGCGCGCTACGCCGGCGAGCCGGACCCGTACCGCCGCGAGGATGCCGACGACGCCGAGGCCGAGGCCCCGGGTGCCGGGGCCCGCTGACCCCTCCGTGTCCCCGCCGCCGACGGACGCCGCACGGCGCCCGACGCCCGACGGCATCCTCGTCGTCGACAAGCCCCGCGACTGGACGAGCCACGACGTCGTCGCCCGGGCCAGGCGGCTCTGCGCGACGCGGAAGGTGGGCCACGCGGGCACCCTCGACCCGATGGCGACCGGTGTGCTCGTCCTCGGCGTCGGCCGCGCCACCCGGCTGCTCACCTTCCTCGTGGGCTCGGACAAGGACTACGTGGCGACGATCCGGCTCGGTCAGGCCACCCTCACCGACGACGCGGAGGGGGAGACGACGTCAGCGCCGGGAGCCGGCGGGGTCGACCGGGATGCCGTCGTCCGTGCCGCCCGCGACCTCACCGGCGCGATCCAGCAGGTCCCCAGCGCGGTGAGCGCCATCAAGGTCGAGGGCCGGCGCGCCTACCACCGGGTACGCAGCGGCGAGGACGTCGAGCTCCCGGCTCGCCCGGTCACGGTCTCGCGCTTCGCGGTCGGTGAGGCCCGGCGGGCCGACGTCGACGGCGTGGCCGTGCTCGACGTCGACGTCGAGGTCACCGTGTCCTCCGGGACGTACGTGCGCGCCCTCGCGAGGGACCTCGGGACCGCCCTCGGCTGCGGCGGGCACCTCACCGCGCTGCGCCGGACCCGGGTCGGTGGCTTCCACCTCGCGGACGCCCACCCGCTCGCCGAGCTCGAGGCCCGCCAGGGCGAGCCGATGCCCGTCGTGCCGCTCGCGGCGGCCGCCCGGGCGGCGTTCCCGGTCCGTGAGCTCGACGCCGAGGAGGCCCGCCGCCTCGGTCACGGGCAGAAGGTCCCGTCGGAGCGCCCCGGCCGCGACGGCCCGGTGGCGGCGCTCGGCCCGGACGGCGCCCTCGTCGCCGTCCTCGACGAGTCCGGAGCCGGCGCGCGGTCACTGGCCGTCTTCACCCCCGCGAGTTCGTAGAGTGGTCCCCGTGCACCGCTGGACCGACCCCGCCCGCACGCCCGAGGCCCTGCGCCCCTGCGTGCTCACCCTCGGCAACTTCGACGGCGTCCACCGCGGCCACCGGGCCGTCCTCACCGCCCTCGTCGAGGCCGGCCACCGGCTCGGCCTGCCCGCGGTCGCCATCACCTTCGACCCCCACCCGGTCGCGGTCCTCCACCCCGAGCGGGCGCCGGAGATCATCGCCCCGGCCGAGATCCGCGACGAGCTCCTCGCCGAGACCGGCATCGACGGCCTGCTGGTCCTCGACTTCACGACCGAGTTCGCGCGCCAGACCCCGGAGGACTTCGTCCGCGCCGTCTTCGTCCGGGGCCTGGACGCCCGCTGCGTCGTCGTCGGGATGGACACCCGGTTCGGCTACCGCAACTCCGGCGACGTGTCGACCCTCGCCGACCTCGGCGAGCAGCTCGGCTTCCAGGTCATCGCCCTCGACGACATCGGCGAGGGTGAGCGGTACTCCTCGAGCGTCGTCCGACGGCTGCTGCGCGAGGGCGACGTCGCCGAAGCGGCCCGCATCCTCGGCCGGCCCCACCGGGTCGTCGGCCCCGTCGTCCACGGGCACCACCGCGGCCGGGCCCTCGGCTACCCGACGGCCAACCTCGGGGAGGACTCCCTCGGGCTGGTCCCGGCCGAAGGCGTGTACGCCGGGTGGCTCACCCGCCTCGACCTCGAGGAGGGCAGCGCCGACCGGACCATGCCGGCCGCGGTGAGCGTCGGGACGAACCCGACCTTCGACACCGAGGACCGCCGCACCGTCGAGGCCTACGTCCTCGACCGCGACGACCTCGACCTCTACGACGAGCGGGTGATGGTCGAGTTCACGGCGCACATCCGCCCGACCCTGCGCTTCGAGAGCGTCGACGACCTCAAGGCGGCCATGGCCGACGACGTGGCCCGGTGCCACGAGCTGCTCGCGAAGATCGTCCCGGCCTGACCCGCGGCCGCGGGTCGTGTGGGGCCCGTCACGAAAGGCGACTCGCGGGTAACAACCGGTTCCCTCGGCGCACAGCCCTGTGACAGGATGCGCGGACACGCCACGCCGACGACGTCGAGGACGATGCAGGATGCTCACCGCCCAGCCCCAGATCCACGCCCCCGCCGACGAGCCGGTGGACGCCTCCGTCCTGGAGGGCCGCGCCGAGAGCGTGGCCCATCTTTTCCGGGACCGGGTCGCCGCCACGCCCGACCGGCCCGCGTACCTCCACGCCGTGGTCCACGAGGGTCGCGACGACGAGTGGGTCACCGTCTCCTGGCGTGACCTCGACACCGAGGTCCGCGAGCTCGGTGCAGGCCTCATCGCCCTCGGGGTCGGGCCGGAGGACCGCGTCGCGATCGCCTCGGCCACCTGCTACGAGTGGGCTGTCGCCGACCTGGCCGTCATGGTGTGCGGCGGGGCGACGACGACGATCTACCCGACGACGATCGCCGACGACGTCGCCTTCATCCTCGTCGACTCCGGCACGAGCGTCGTCTTCGCCGAGAACGCCGAGCAGGTCGACAAGCTGCGCTCGATCCGGCCTCGCATCCCGGGGGTGACGAAGGTCGTCGTCTTCGGCGAGGTGCCGCACGACGACGACTGGACCCTCTCCCTCGAGGACCTGCGAGCCCTGGGTCGCGAGTACCTCGAGGGCGACCCGGGTGCGATCGACGCGCGCATCGACAAGATCCGTTCCGACCAGCTGGCGACCATCATCTACACGTCGGGGACGACCGGCCGCCCCAAGGGCGTGCGCCTGCGGCACAGCGCCTGGACCTACGAGGGGGCGGCCGTCGCCTCGACGAACATCCTCACCGAGGACGACCTGCAGTACCTCTGGCTGCCGCTCGCCCACGTGTTCGGGAAGGTGCTGCTGACCCTCCCGCTCCAGATCGGCTTCCCCACGGCCATCGACGGGCGGATCGACAAGATCGTCGACAACCTCGCCGTCGTCCACCCGACCTTCATGGGCGCGGCCCCCCGCATCTTCGAGAAGGCCTACGGGCGCATCCAGACGATGATGGAGGCCGAGGGCGGCATCAAGTACAAGCTCTTCGGGTGGGCGACCGGCGTCATGCGAGAGGTGAGCGTCCTGCGGGAGCAGGGCAAGAACCCCACCGGCATGCTCGCCCGCAAGTACGCGCTCGCCGACAAGCTCATCGGCAGCAAGATCCGCGAGCGCTTCGGTGGACGCGTCCGCTTCTTCATCTCCGGCTCGGCCGCGCTCAACCAGGACGTCGCGCGGTGGTTCGACGCGATGGGGATGCAGATCCTCGAGGGGTACGGGCTGACCGAGACCAGCGCCGCGTCGTTCGTCAACCGGCCGAAGGCCTACCGCTACGGCAGCGTCGGCTGGCCGCTCCCGACGACCGAGGTCCGGATCGCCGAGGACGGCGAGGTGCTCCTGCGGGGTCCCGGCGTCATGGAGGGGTACCACAACAACCCCGACGCGACGGGCGAGGTCTTCGACGCCGACGGTTGGTTCCACACCGGCGACATCGGCGAGGTCGACGAGCGAGGGTTCTTGCGGATCACCGACCGCAAGAAGGACCTGTTCAAGACGAGCGGCGGCAAGTACGTCGCGCCGTCCATCATCGAGGCCGCCTTCAAGGGGCACTGTCCGTACGCGAGCCAGCTCGTGGTCCACGGTGCCGACCGCCACTTCGTCTCCGCCCTCGTGACCCTCGACCCGGACGCGATCCAGGGCTGGGCTGCGCAGCACGGGATGGAGGGCCGCTCGTACCACGAGATCGTCACCTCGGACGCCTGCCGGGAGATGGTCCAGGGCTACATCGACCAGCTCAACGCCGGCCTGAACCGCTGGGAGACGATCAAGAAGTTCACCATCCTCGAGAACGACCTCACCGTCGAGGAGGGTGAGCTGACGCCGAGCCTGAAGCTCAAGCGCAAGGTGGTCCACGACCGGTACAAGGACGTCCTCGACTCGCACTACTCCGGCTGACCCCGGGCAGGTGCCGGCCGGCGTCAGCCGCCTCAGCCGCCGGGCCGGGTGACGAGCGGGACGAAGCGGTAGGCGCCGTGCTCGGTGACCTCCGCGTCCTCGGGCGCGTCGTCCGGAGCCGGGCGGCGGACGACCCGGAGCATCCGGCCCCGGACCGGGATGACCATGACCCCGCCGGGCGCGAGCTGGGCCACGAGGTCGGCCGGGAGCCGGGACGCCATCGCGGACACGAGGATGCGGTCGAACGGGGCCGCGTCGGGGGCGCCCAGCCTCGTCGGCTCGGCGGCGACGAGCCGCGCCCAGGGGACGTGCGCCTCGGCGAGGTTCGCGGCCCCCGTGGCGACGAGCCCGGGGACCCGCTCCACGCCGAGCACCGAGCCGGTGGGTCCGGTGAGCTCGGCGAGGAGGGCGGTCGTCCACCCGGAGCCGGCGCCGATGTCGAGGACTCGCATCCCGGGCCGCACGTCGAGCAGCTCGAGCATGTCGCGGACCGTGCTCGGCTGGCTGTTCGTCTGACCGTGCCCGATGGGGACCGGCTCGTCGACGTCGGCGAACCGACGCGATCCCGGGGGGAGGAAGCGGGCGCGCGGCTGCGCGCCGAACGCGGCCCCGAGGTGGGCACGCCCGGGCACGGCACTCAGCCGTCGAGGTCGGCGAGAGCCGTGCCCACGGCCCGGTGGAAGGTCGGGTACGCGAGGATCTGCTCGCGCAGGACTGCGGTGGGGACCCGGGCGTGGACGGCCGTCGCGAGCATCGAGAGGACCTCTCCACCGGTCGGGCCGACCGACGTGGCGCCGACGAGGTGTCCGGCGGAGCGGTCCTCGACGAGCTTGACGAGGCCGTCACCGCCGGGGCCGTGGATCCAGCCCCGGGTGCTCTCGGCCAGGGGGGCGCGTCCGACCCTGACCTCGAGCCCGGCGTCACGCGCCTGCTGCTCGGACATCCCGACGGCGCCCACCTCCGGATCGGTGAAGGTGACGCGGGGGACCGCGTGGTAGCTCGCCGCGGGTCCACCTGCCCCGGTGATGTCGCGCAGGGCGATGCCGGCCTGGTACATCGACATGTGGGTGAAGGCGCCGTGGCCGGTGACGTCGCCGATGGCCCACAGCTTCTCCCCGGCCCGCAGGAACCCGTCCGTGTCGAGCGACCGGGCGCCGGGATCGAGCCCGACGGTCTCGAGGCCGATGTCGGCGAGGTTGGGTCGACGGCCGGCGGCGACGAGCAACCGGTCGGCCGGGAGGTCGAGTGGGGTGCCCCCGGCATCGGTGACCGCGACGGTGAACCGTCCGTCGGTGTGCGCCACGCCCCGCACCGAGGCGCCGGCGAGGACCTGGATGCCATCCGCGGCGAAGGCGCCCGCCACGACTTCTGAGGACTCCGGCTCCTCCAGGGCCAGGATCCGGTCGGCGACCTCGACCACGGTGACCCGCGTGCCGAAGCGGGCGAAGGCCTGCGCCAGCTCGGCACCGATGGCCCCGCCCCCGATGACGACGAGTGAGTCGGGCGCCGTCTCGGCCCGGAGCGCCTCGCGGTTGGTCCAGTACGGCGTCCCCTCGAGACCGTCGACCGGTGGTGCGCTCGGTGAGGTGCCCGTGTTGAGGACGACACCGCGGGAGGCGACGAAGCGGCGGTCGCCGACCTCGACGACGCCCGGGCCGGCGAGCCGGCCGTGCCCGCGGACGAAGGTCACCCCGGCGTCCTCGAGCCGGCGCACCGCGACCGTGTCGTCCCAGTCGTCGGTGGCCTCCTCGCGGATGCGTCGGGCGACGGGTGACCAGTCCGGCGCCAGCTGCGCGGAGCCGGCGAGCTCCGTGACCCGGCGGCCCTCGGCCAGCGTCCCGGCCGCCCGGACGGCCATCTTCGACGGGATGCACCCGTAGTAGGGGCACTCGCCGCCGACGAGTCGCTCCTCGACCGCGACGACGGCGAGCCCCGCGCGCGCGGCCTCGGTCGCCACGTGCTCACCACCCGGTCCGAGACCGAGGACGGCAAGGTCAACCTTTTCGTCAGCCATGGACCCACCCAACCACGCGGGGCAACTCAGCAGGCAGTGTCGAACTGGGCTTCGTGGTCGCGCCAGTACTCGTCGGTGAAGTCGTCGTCGTGTCCGTCGGGTTCGGTGTCCCAGGTGAGGGTGGCCTCGGCAAGCTCGTGGTCCGCGAGCTCGAGGTCGGCCGAGATCGCCTCGTCCGGTTCGTGCTCGGCCCATACCTGCGGGTCCGGGTGTTCGCTGCCGGTGACGAGTGCGACGAGCTCGTGGAGCCGTTCGGGGGTCAGCGGTGGCGGATCGTGCGCCGCCTTCTCCGCGCGCAACTTCTCCAGGTGCTGGTCGTAGCTGCCCGGGGTCAGGTCCCAGGTGACGTACCGGCCTCGCTCGTCGGGTCGACCCCGGACTTGCGCGACGAGCCGGCGGGTGTGGACGAAGGTGTGGTGGCGCTGGCAGAGCAACGCCGCGTTCGTCATGTCCGTCGGGCCGCCGTCGAG
>DASSQJ010000378.1:0-21005 GCA_035702545.1 Phycicoccus sp. | reverse complement strand
CGAGGGCCTGCTCGAGGCGCTGCGGCGATCACCCGTACCGCTCTCGACGATGGGTCGTGGGCTCGACGACGACCCGGCGCCGTTCCTCGCCGCGGCCGCGGCGGGGGCGCACGCCGCTGAGGTCAGCGCACGTCCATGAGGTCGACGACGAAGACGAGCGTCTCCCCCGGCGCGATCGCCGCGCCCGCGCCCCGGTCGCCGTAGGCCAGGTGCGGCGGGATGGTGAGCCGCCGGCGGCCGCCGACGCGCATCCCGACGATCCCCTCGTCCCACCCGGCGATGACCATGCCGACGCCGAGCCGGAAGTCCAGCGGCGCCCCGCGGTTCCACGACGCGTCGAACTCCTCGCCGGTCGAGTGGGCGACGCCGACGTAGTGGGCGGACACCGTGCTGCCCGGCGTGGCCTCCGCGCCGTCGCCCAGCTCGAGGTCCTCGACGACGAGCTCGGTCGGCGGCTGCTCACCGGGGAAGTCGATCTCCGGCTTGGTCTTCTCGGTCATGCGGGTGCCTCCTCGGCGGGTGGGGTCGGGTCAGTAGGCGGCGAGGATGTCGACGACGAAGACGAGGGTGTCGGTGCCCTTGATCTTGTCGCCGCTGCCGGCCGCCCCGTAGCCGTCGGCCGGGGGGATGACGAGCAGGACGCGGCTCCCGACCTTCTGGCCGAGCAGGCCGTTGTCCCAGCCCTTGATGACCTGGCCGGCGCCGACCGGGAACTCGAAGTAGGGCTGCTCGGGCCGGCTGGCGCTGGAGTCGAAGACCTCGCCGTTGCGCCACAGGGCGCCGGTGTAGGCCACGCGCACCGTCTGGCCCTTCTCCACCTTCGGCCCCGAGCCCTCGATGAGCGGCTGGACGACGGTCTTCGTCGGGGCCTTGGCGCCCTTCGGCACCGTGATGGTGGCCGGCTTGCCCTCGTTCATCGTCACCGTGGGCAGCCCCTTGACCGGCGGCACGGCGGTGCCGGACGCGGCGTCGAGGGGCTTCGTCGCGCCCTTGAGGTCGAGGACGAAGACGACCGGGTCGTCCTTCGTGATGCCGAGCTGCTCGTTGCCGGTGTCACCGTAGGCGTCTGCGGGGGTCGAGGTGATGACGACCCGCGAGCCGACCTTCTTGCCGGGCAGCTGGCTGCGGAAGGAGGCGAAGAGGGCCTGCGAGCCGAGGTCGAGGCCGACCGGGCCGGTCTCCCACGTGCTGTGGACGACCTTGCCGTCGGTGCCGTTGACGAGCACCGCCTGCATGGAGACGAGGTCGTCGGCGGTGATCGTCGGGCCGTCGCCCTCGGTGAGGACCTTGGACTCGGTCCGGGTCACCTTGAGCGGGGCGTCGACCTTCACGGTCGGGCCCTTGGCGGGGTCGGACCCGGTGACGCTCACCGAGGAGATCGCGCTCGACGGCGTGGTCGCCGACTCCTCCCCACAACCGGTGAGGGCGAGGGCGGAGGCGAGGGCGGCGGCGGTCAGGAGGGTGGTCAGGCGGCGGGGCACGGTGGAGGGCACCTTCGGGTCGGGAAGCCGCGGGAGCGGCGGACAACAGCTGTCCACGATAACCGCGGCACCTGCGAGATCCCGCATCGGCTCCTGTGAGGAGCCTCGACGTCGCAGGTGGGCACGGGTGCGCGACGCCGGCCGGGGCGGGACCTGCGGGGTCGAGGTGATGTCGCGTGGCTATCCGCGCGCTCCCACCTCGACCCGGCGGGTCAGGCCGTCATCCCCTCGATGAGCCGCTCCACCCGGGCGTCCTCGGCGAGGAACGGGTCCTTGCACAGGACGGTGCGCTGCGCCTGGTCGTTGAGCTTGAGGTGGACCCAGTCGACGGTGAAGTCGCGCCGGTGCTCCTGCGCGGCGCGGATGAAGTCGCCGCGCAGCTTCGCGCGGGTGGTCTGCGGCGGGCGCACCTTGGCCTCGAAGACCTCCGGGTCGGTGACGACGCGAGCCGCCCGGCCGCGGCGCTGGAGGAGGTAGAAGAGCCCCCGGGCGCGGTCGATGTCGTGGTACGCCAGGTCGATCTGGGCCAGGCGCGGGTGGTCCAGGTCCAGCCCGTGCCGGGTGGCGTAGTCGTCGAGCAGCCGGTACTTCAGGACCCAGTCGACCTCCGTCGCGACGAGGCCGAGGTCGTCGGTCTCGAGCGCGGTGAGGACCCGGTCCCAGAGGTCGAGCACGCGGCCGTGGAGCGGGTCGGCGGCACCCTCGCGCGCGACGAAGTCCGCGGCCTTGACGTGGTACTCGCGCTGGAGGTCCAGCGCCGAGAGCTGCCGGCCGTTGGCGAGGCGCACGGTGCGGCGCCCCGTCATGTCGTGCGAGATCTCCCGGATGGCGCGGATCGGGTTCTCCAGGGTGAGGTCGCGCAGGACGATCCCGGCCTCGATCATCCGCAGGACGAGGTCCGCGGAGCCGACCTTGAGCATCGTCGTCGTCTCGCTCATGTTGGAGTCCCCGACGATGACGTGCAGCCGGCGGTAGTGCTCGGCGTCGGCGTGCGGCTCGTCGCGGGTGTTGATGATCGGCCGGCTGCGGGTGGTCGCCGACGACACGCCCTCCCAGATGTGGTCGGCGCGCTGGCTCAGGGCGAAGGTGGCGCCCTTCGAGGTCGCGACGAGCTTGCCGGCGCCGCACGTCAGCTGGCGGCTGATGAGGAACGGCAGGAGGGTGTCGGAGATCGACTGGAACTCCCCGGCCCGCCGGACGAGGTAGTTCTCGTGGCAGCCGTAGGAGTTGCCCGCCGAGTCGGTGTTGTTCTTGAAGACGTAGATGTCTCCGGCGACGCCGTCCTCGCGGAGACGCGCCTGGGCGTCGACGACGAGCCCCTCGAGGATCCGCTCGCCCGCCCGGTCGTGGGCGACGACCTGGCGCAGCGAGTCGCACTCGGCCGTCGCGTACTCCGGGTGGCTGCCGACGTCGAGGTAGAGGCGCGAGCCGTTGGTGAGGAAGACGTTGCTCGAGCGGCCCCAGGCGACGACCTTGCGGAAGAGGTAGCGCGCGACCTCGTCCGGGGTCAGCGTCCGCTGACCGCCGGTCGAGCAGGTGATCCCGTACTCGTTCTCGATCCCGAAGATGCGCCGGGCCTGGCCGCCACCGGTCACCCGTGCGCGCCGCCGTTCTGCTCGGGCCGCTGCGTCTGGGGGTTCGTCGACTCGCTGCGGGCGGAGTCGGGCTCGTCGCTGCTCGGGACGTCGGCCGTCGGGTCGTCGCTGTTGAGCAGCCGCTCGAGGAGCGAGCCCTGGATGCGGCGGAACCGGCGGCGCGGCCGGTTGCGGTCGAGCACGGCGACCTCGAGCTGCTCGGGGGTGAGCTCGCGGGCGGGTCCGCCTGCCGGGTCCGTGCCGAGGAGGCGGACCGCGAGGGCCAGGGCCTCGGCGAGGTGCATCCCGGGGCGCCACTCCTCGGTGAGCGCCGCCTCGATCTGCTCGGCGCCGCCACCCATCGCGACGAAGCCGTGCTCGTCGGCGACCGAGCCGTCGTAGGTGAGCCGGTAGACCTGGTCGGCGTCCGGCGAGGAGCCGACCTCGGCGACGACGATCTCGACCTCGTAGGGCTTGGACTCCTGGGTGAACACCGCCCCGAGGGTCTGGGCGTAGGCGTTGGCGAGCCCACGCGCCGTGACGTCGGAGCGGTCGTAGGAGTACCCGCGCAGGTCGGCGTAGCGCACGCCGGCGACCCGCAGGTTCTCGAACTCGTTGTACTTCCCGACCGCGGCGAAGGCGATCCGGTCGTAGATCTCGGAGACCTTGTGCAGCGCCCGGCTCGGGTTCTCGGCGACGAAGGCGATGCCGCCCTCGTACGCGAGGACCACGACCGACCGACCGCGCGCGATTCCCTTGCGGGCGAAGTCGGCCCGGTCCTTCATCAGCTGCTCGGGGCTGACGTAGAACGGCATCCCCGCGGTCATCGGGCACCTCCCGGGTTGTCGACGCGGTCGGCGATGATCGCGTCGACCACCCCGGCCACGACGTCCTCGGCGACGAACCGGGCGCCGTCGTCGTCGACGACGCCGACCGTGGGCCAGATCCGGCGCCCCACGTCCGGGCCGCCGGTCGCCGAGTCGTCGTCCGCGGCGTCGTAGAGGGCCTCGACGGCCGTGCGGACGGCGTCGTCGGGGCCGGCGCCCCGCCGGTACAGCTTCTTCAGCGCACCCCGTGCGAAGAGCGACCCGGAGCCGACGCTGTGGTGGTCGTGCTCCTCGTAGCACCCGCCGGTGACGTCGTAGGAGAAGATCCGGCCCCGGGCCTCCTCCAGGTCGTATCCGGCGAACAGCGGGACGACCGCGAGGCCCTGCATCGCCATCCCGAGGTTGCCCCGGATCATCGACGCGAGCCGGTTCGCCTTGCCCTCGAGGGACATCAGGGCGCCCTCGATCTTCTCGTAGTGCTCGAGCTCGACCTGGAAGAGCCGGACGAGCTCGATGGCCAGCCCCGCGGTCCCGGCGATGCCGGCGAGGCTGTACTCGTCGGTGGCGAAGACCTTCTCCATGTCGCGGTTGGCGATGACGTTGCCCATCGTCGCGCGCCGGTCGCCGGCCATGACGACGCCGCCGTCGTAGGTGAGCGAGACGATCGTCGTCCCGTGGGGCACCTCGATGCTCGCGCCCGCCGGGACGGTCCGGTGCGAGGGCAGCAGGGCCGGAGCGTGCGCCGCGAGGAACTCGGTGAAGGAGGACGAGCCCGGCACCAGGTAGGCGGCGGGCAGGCGTCCGGAGTCGGCTCCCGCGGTCACTGGCCGCCCTTCTGGACGAACCCCCGGACGAACTCCTCGGCGTTGGACTCCAGGACGCCGTCGATCTCGTCGAGGATGTCGTCGATCTCGCTCGCTGCGGCTGCCGGGGCAGCGGCTGCGGCCTCGGGCGCGTCGTCGTCGGGGCCGCCGTCGCGGCGCTGGGGCCTGATCTGCTCCTGGCCGGGCATGGTCACCACTTCCTTCGGGTCGCTGTCCTCGAGCCTAGACGCTAGGCGCCGACCGGTGGCGGTGGGCCGGACACGCCGCGCGGTCTCGCTCCGCAAGACCCCTCCGACGCCTCAGCGCCTCTCGCCCTCCCCGTTCGCGGCGAGGGCCCGCAGCAGGGCGGCGGCGTCGGGCGCGGCGTCCACGAGCTCGCCGACGCCCGCCTTGGTGCCGCGCAGCGGCTCGAGCATCGGGACCCGCTGGAGGGTCCGCTGGCCGGGGACGTCGAAGATCACCGAGTCCCAGGACGCCGCGACGACGTCCTCGGGGAAGCGCCGCAGGCACGTGCCCCGGAACCAGGCCCGGGTGTCGGTCGGTGGCTCCTCGACGGCACGGAGCACCTCCGCCTCGTCGACGAGGACCTCGAGGCGACCGGCGGCGACGAGCCGGTGGGCCAGGCCGCGGTCGCCCCGCACGTCGGACCACTGGAGGTCCACGGCCTTGAGCCGGGGGTCGCCCCAGCCGAGGGCGTCGCGCTCGCGGTACCCCTCGAGGACGGCGAGCTTGGCGACCCAGTCGACCTCCCGCCGCGCCTCCATCGGGTCGCGGCCGAGCCGGTCGAGCACGGTGGACCACCAGTGGAGGACCTCGGCGGTGTCCGGGTCCGGCTCGCCGCCGGTGCGCTCCTCCACGTAGGCGGCGGCCCGGTCGTGGTACTCCCAGAGCAGCTCGAGCGCCGTCATCCGGCGGCCGTCGGCGAGCTCGACCTTGGCCTGGAGGGTGGGGTCGTGGGACACCTCGTGGAGGGTCGCGACCGGCCGACGCACGGAGAGGTCGTCGCGGATCGCGTCGTCCTCGATCATCGCGAGCACGAGCGAGGTGGTCCCCATCTTCAGCAGGTTGGCGACGTCGGCGTGGTTGGCGTCGCCGAGGATGACGTGCAGCCGCCGGTACCGGTCGGCGACCGCGTGCGGCTCGTCACGGGTGTTGATGATGGGCCGCTTCAGGGTCGTCTCGAGGCCGACCTCGACCTCGAAGAAGTCGCTGCGCTGCGCGATCTGGTAGCCGGGCGTCCGCGAGTCGACGCCGATCCCGACCCGGCCGGACCCGCACATCACCTGGCGCACGACGAAGAAGGGGGTCAGGTGCCGGACGATGTTCGCGAAGGGCGTCGACCGGGCCATGAGGTAGTTCTCGTGCGTGCCGTACGAGGCGCCCTTGCCGTCGGTGTTGTTCTTGTAGAGGTTCACCCCCGGCGGAACGGTCGCGAGCCGGGCGACCGCCTCCCGCATCACCATCTCGCCGGCCCGGTCCCACGTCACCGCCGCGCGGGGCGTCGTCACCTCGGGCGAGCTGTACTCGGGGTGGGCGTGGTCGACGTAGAGCCGGGCACCGTTGGTGAGGACGACGTTGGCGAGGGTGGGGTCCTCGACGTCGGTGAGCTGGCTCGGATGCGCCTGGCCGCGCCCCATGTCGAACCCGCGCGCGTCGCGCAGGGGCGCCTCGTCGGCGTAGTCCCAGCTGGCGCGGGCCGGCCGGATGCCCCGCGACGCCGCGTACGCGGTGACGACGTCCCCGGACGCGACCATCGGGTTGGCCGACGGGTCGCCGGGGACGACGATCCCGTACTCGGTCTCGATCCCCATCACCCGGCGGACGGTCATGACTCGACGATACTGACCGCGTGCGCAGCTACCGAGGTCTGGCCCCACGAACCGCCGTCCTGTCCTTCCTCGTCGACCACTCCCGGCCCGCGGTCGAGACCCTCGACATCGACGGTATCCACCGGGTCCGGAGCCGGACCCAGCCCCGCAACCGGTTCAGTGCCGCGGTCGTCGGACCGGTGGACGCGCGGGTGGGCATCACCTTCGGGACCGCACCGGCGCGTGACGACTTCGAGATCCCGCTGCGGATCTACCGGCCCCGGCCCGCGACCGACGGCCGGGCCGACCTCCCTGTCGTCATGTGGTTCCACGGCGGTGGCTGGGTCCAGGGCAACGTCGTCGACTACGACCCGATCTGCACCTTCCTCGCCGCCGAGGTCGGGGCCGTCGTCGTCTCCGTCGACTACCGGATGGCCCCCGAGCACCGGGCGCCGGTGGCCGCTCACGACTGCGTCGACGCGACGACGTGGGTCCAGGTCTCCGGGGACGTCCTGCGGGCGGACACCCGCCGGATGGCGGTCGCGGGCGACTCCGCGGGAGGCAACCTCGCCGCCGTCGTCGCGCAGGTGATGCGCGACCACGGGATGACGGCGCTGCGGCACCAGGCGCTCATCTACCCGGCGACGGACCTCACCATGGCCTCGCCCTCCATCGACGAGCTGGCGCACGCCCCGATCCTCAGCCGCCGCTCCATCCACGCCTTCCGCGACCACTACCTGCGTCCGGGCCAGGACCCGCGGGACCCGCTCGTGTCCCCGCTGCACGGCCGGCTCGAGGGCCTGCCGCCCGCCCTCGTCCAGACCGCGGACCGCGACCCCATCCGCGACGACGGCATCCGCTACGCGGAGGCGCTGCGCGCCGCCGGGGTCCCGGTGCGGCTCACCAACTACCTCCAGGTGCCGCACGGCTTCGCCTCCTTCCCGTTCGCCACCCCCGTGGGACGACAGCACCGGTGGGAGCTCGTGACCGAGCTCCGCCGTGCGCTGCGCTGACCTCGCTCGGACGGTCTCAGCGGGCGCGCGGGAGCCGCACGGTCGCCGTCGTCGATCCCGGTGAGGACTCGAACTCGATGCTCCCACCGTGGCGGTCGACGACGATGCGCCGCGAGATGTCCAGTCCCAGACCGGTGCCGCGACCGACGTCCTTGGTCGTGAAGAACGGCTCGAAGACGCGGTGCAGGATCGCGGGGTCGATGCCCGGCCCGGTGTCGCCGACCTCCACGACGACGTCGTCGCCGTCGACGGCCACGGCCAGCCGGAGCGTGCCCTCGCCCCCCATCGCGTCGACGGCGTTGTCGATGAGGTTGGTCCACACCTGGTTGAGCTCGGCGGCGTAGACCTCGACCTGCGGGAGGTCCTCGGCGTAGTCACGCACGACCTCGACACCCGCGAGCCGGGGCCCCAGCATCGTCAGCGTGGACTCGATGCCGCTCGGCAGGTCGGTGCGCTGCAGCGACGCCCGGTCCATCTGGGAGTACGTCTTGACGTCCTGGACGAGGTGGGCGATCCGGTTCGTCGCGTCGGACAGCTCCGAGAGCAGGCCCTCCACCCCGAGGGTGCTCGTGACCCAGCGGACCGCCGGGGCCAGGGCCGACTCGCCGACGATCGCCTCGAGCTCGGCGAACCACGCCTCGTCGGCGCCCCTCGAGGCGAGGATGGGCGCCATCTGCCAACCGAACTCGACGCCCCGTCGCTCCAGCCACTCGCCGATGACCTCCTCGCGGTCGGCGACGTCGAGCGCCCCGCCCCCGGCGTCCGGACGCTGCTGGAGCTCGACGCGGACCCGGTCGACCTCGAGGAACTGCTTCGCGCCGACCCCGTGCTCGGCGAGGCCGACCAGCGACTGGAGCAGGTACGTGCTCGTGTTGCGCAGCGACTCGAGCGCCCGCAGCGACGCCGACGCCGGGTTGTTGATCTCGTGGGCCAGCCCGGCGGCCAACGTGCCGAGCGCGATGATCGACTCGCGCTGCCGGGCGGTCGCGTCGACCCGGCGGACCGTCTGGAAGACGGCGTCGAGCAGGTGCTTGCCGAGCGGCAGCCACCTCGTGACGTAGGCGGCCAGCTCGTCGGCGGGCACGACGAAGCACCGGCCCGCGGAGGCCGCCCGGCCGGTGACGAGGAACACCGCGTTCTCGTCGCCGCTGCCCCAGGCGGCGTGGCCACCGGCCCACTGGCCGGGTTCGGTCATCCGCATGACGGTGGTCGCCTCGTGACCGACCTGCTGGACCAGCTCGACCGTGCCGGCGAGCAGCATCCACAGCGCGTCGGCCGGTCGTCCCTCGTGGAACAGCTCGTCACCGGGGCCGAAGGAGCGGACCTCCCCGATCGACGCGAAGTCGGCGAGCTGGTCCTCACTGAGCTCGCGGGTCAGCGCGGCCGACCGGAGCTCCTCGAGGGCGCTCACACCGTCTCCAGGTAGCTGTGGACGTTGCTCACCGCGGTCGAGCCCTCGCCCACGGCCGAGGCGACCCGCTTCATCGAGCCGCGACGCACGTCACCGGCGGCGAACACGCCGGGCACGCTCGTCTCGAGGAGCAGCGGGGTGCGCTCCAGGGGCCAGTGCACGTCGTCGCCGTCGAGCGCCTCGACGTCGGGTCCGGTGAGGACGAAGCCGCGCTCGTCGCGGGCCACGTGGTCGCCGAGCCAGTCGGTCCTCGGCAGCGCCCCGATGAACGCGTAGAGCCAGTTCGCCGGCACGGTCTCCTCCTCCCCCGTCGTCCGGTCCACGACGGTCAGCCACTCGAGGTGGTCGGTGCCACCGCCACGCACGACCTCGGTGCAGAACCGCACCTCGATGGTGTCCGACGCCTCGACGCGGTCGACGAGGTACTGCGACATCGAGGTCGCGAGCGAGTCGCCCCGGACGAGCACGACGACCTTGCGGGCGTACTCGGCGAGGTGCAGCGCGGCCTGGCCGGCCGAGTTGGCGGCTCCGACGATGTAGACGTCGTCGCCCTCGGTCGAGCGGGCCTCGCTGGCCGACGCCCCGTAGAAGACCCCCCGGCCGGTGAAGTCGCCGAGCCCGTCGGCGGCGAGCAGGCGGTAGGAGACCCCGGTCGCGACGATGACCGCGCGGGCCTCGACCTCGGTCCCGTCGTCGAAGTGGACGGCGTGCACGGAGCCGCGCTGCTCGAGCCGGTCGGCGGTCCGGGCCAGGACCATCTCGGCGCCGAGCCGCCGGGCCTGGATCGTGGCCCGGTGCGAGAGGTCGGCGCCGCTCAGCCCGGTGGGGAAGCCGAGGTAGTTCTCGATCCGCGCGCTCTGGCCGGCCTGCCCGCCGGGGGCGTCCCGGTCGATCACCACGACCTGGAGCCCCTCCGAGGCGCCGTAGACCGCGGCGGCGAGGCCGGCCGGCCCTGCTCCGATCACGACGAGGTCGTACAGGGTCGCGGAGGCGTCGGTGCCGAGGCCCAGCGCCGCCGCCAGCGCGGCGGTGCTCGCGCCTCGGAGCACACTGCCGTCGGGGAGCAGGACGAGCGGCAGGCCGTCCGGGGTCGCCTCGAACAGGTCGTGGAGCCGGTCGGCCTCGGCGTCGCGGCCGAGCTCGAGCCACTGGTAGTGGACGTAGCTGCGGGCGAGGAACATCCTTGTCTCGTAGCTGCGCTCGGACCACCGGTTGCCGACGACCCGGACGCCGTCGAACCTCCGGTCGTTGTCGCGGGTCCAGTCGTCGAGGAGGTCGTCGAGGACCGGGTACAGCCGCTCGTCCGGCGGCGACCACGGCTTGAGCAGGTAGTGGTCGAGGGCGATGTCGTTGATCGCCTTGATCGCCACGTCGGTGTCGGCGTAGGCCGTGAGCAGGACGCGCTTGGCCCCGGGGGTGACCTGGCGGGACCGTTCGAGGAGCTCGATCCCGGTCATCTCCGGCATCCGGTGGTCGGACACGATCATCGCCACCGGCAGGTCGCGACGGCACAGGGTCTCCAGCGACTGGAGGGCCTCGGCCGCGGACGTCGCCCGGATGATGCGGTAGCGACCCGCGTAGCGACTGCGCAGGTCGCGGGTGATCGCCTGGGAGACAGCCGGGTCGTCGTCGACCGTGAGGATGATCGGCTTGGCCATCGAGTTCCCTTCAGCGGTCTCCGCCCGTCTCGGCGCCGGGCCGGTCGATCGTGCCCCGACCGACGGACGGCCGTCAACGGTCCGGTCGAGGGCCGGCCGCACCGGTCCCTCGTCACGCAGATGTCGCGCGCCACGGCCTGACGGCTACCCTGACCGCATGCGGGAGATCGTGGTCTTCTCCGGGTCGGCCCACCCGGAGCTGGCCCACCGGATCTGCGACGGGCTCGGGGTCCGGCTCTCGGAGACCCTCATCTCGCGGTTCAGCAACGACTGCCTCCAGGTCCAGCTCCTCGCGAACTGCCGGCAGCGCGACGTCTACATCGTCCAGCCGCTCGTGCCGCCGACGCAGGACTCCCTCATGGAGCTCCTCCTCATGATCGACGCGGCCCGGGGCGCGTCGGCCGCCATGGTCACCGCGGTCATCCCGCACTTCGCGTACGCCCGGTCCGACAAGAAGGACGCCTCCCGGATCTCCCTCGGGGGGCGCCTCGTCGCCGACCTCATCTCCACGGCGGGGGCCGACCGGGTCATCACGATGAACCTCCACGCGCCCCAGGTCCACGGCTTCTTCTCGGTCCCGGTCGACCACCTCACCTCCCTCGGCGTGCTCGCCGACCACTTCCGCGAGGAGGACCTCGAGGGCGGGGTCGTCGTCTCCCCCGACCTCGGCAACGCCAAGGACGCCACCCAGTTCTCACGGCTCCTCGGCCTGCCCGTGGCCGCGGGGTCCAAGCGCCGGCTCTCCGACGACCGGGTCGTCATCGACTCGATCGTCGGCGACGTGGAGGGCCGCCGGGCGATCATCCTCGACGACGAGATCGCGACCGGCGGGAGCATCGTCGAGCTCCTCGACAAGCTCGCCGACCAGGGCGTCACCGAGGCCGCCGTCGCGTGCACGCACGGGCTCTTCGCCGGGCGCGCCGTCGAGCGGCTGTCGACCCACCCAATGGTCACCGAGGTCGTCACGACGGACACCCTTCCCGCGCCGGTCGGCTGGCGGGAGCTGCGGGTGCGCTCGGTGGCCGGTCTGTTCGCCGAGGCAATCAAGCGGATCCACGACGGCGAGTCGGTGTCGAGCCTCTTCGACGGGGTCGACCCGACCCACGCGCCGCCGCGCCAGCGCTCGCTCTTCGACCGGGTGGCGCGGTGATCCGGTGAGCCGTGTGCTCCCCGCGGTCCTCGACGCCCTCCTCGTGCTCGGCTTCGCGGCCGTCGGACGTCGCTCGCACGCCGAGGGCCTCGACGTCGCGGGCGTCGGGCGCACCGCCCTGCCCTTCCTCGCGGGAGCGGCGGCCGGCTGGGTCGTCGCGGGCCTCACGGTGTCCGGGGGGCCGCGGTCGCTCGGCTTCGGGGCGGTCGTCGTCGCGTCGGCAGTGGTCGTCGGGATGCTCCTGCGGCGGGTGACGGGCGAGGGCACGGCGTGGTCGTTCGTCCTCGTCGCGACCCTCGTCCTGACGGCCCTGCTGCTCGGCTGGCGGCTCGTCGCCCGCTGGCTCTCCTAGCCGACCTGGCGCACCAGCTCGGCGACGAGGGGGTAGGCCGCCGGGTCGGTGTCGTTGGCCATCCCGAGGATGACGTGGTCGATGCCCGCCTCGCCGAGCCGCCCGACCCGCTCGACGGCCCGGTCCACCGAGTGGACCTCGGTACCGTCGGCCGCGCGGCCGCCCGCTGCGCCGAGGGTGAGCCGGGCGAGGCAGGACTTCGAGAGCTCGTCGTAGTCGCGCCCGACCTCGTCGCAGTGGCGCCGCAGGACGTCGAGCTTGCGCGGGATCCCCTCCGGGCCCAGGCCGGTGTCGAAGAGGTTGCACGCGTCGGCGTACTGCGCGACGAGCCGCAGGGTGCGCCGCTCTCCCCCGCCCCCGACCATGATCGGCGGCCGGCGGACCGGCTGCGGGTGGTTGAGCGGCCGCTCGAGCCGGATCGCCTCCCCGTCGAAGGGGCGCTCGTCGTCGGCGAACATCCGGTGCGCGAGGCGCAGGGTGTCCTCGAGCAGCCGGAACCGCTGCCGCGTCGACGGGTACGGCACACCGAGCCCGCGGTGCTCCTCCTCGTTCCAGGCGGCGCCGATGCCGAGCCACGCCCGACCGCCCGAGAGCACGTCGAGGGTCGTCACCGTCTTGAGGAGGATGCCGGGGTGCCGGTAGGTCACCCCGGTGACCAGCGTGCCGAGCTCGATCCGCTCCGTGACCGCGGCGGCGTGCGCGAGGGCGGTGTAGCCCTCGAGCATGTCCTCCTCGGCAGCCCCGACCGAGGGGATCTGGAAGAAGTGGTCCCTCACCCACAGCGAGGACAGCCCCGCCGCGTCGGCGTCGCGGGCGACCTGCCGCCACGTCGCCCCGGTCGACGCCGGGGCGCCGTCCCACGTGAACCTGCTGACCTGGAGCCCGAGCCTCATCCGGCCATCGTGCACCCGCGCGCGGCGAGTGGGACGTCAGAGGTACTGACCGGTGTTCGCGACGGTGTTGATCGACTTGCCGGGCTCGGAGCCCTCCTTGGTCTTGATGAGGGTGCGGATGTAGACGATCCGCTCCCCCTTCTTGCCGGAGATGCGAGCCCAGTCGTCGGGGTTCGTCGTGTTCGGCAGGTCCTCGTTCTCGCGGAACTCGTCGGAGCAGGAGGCGAGCAGGTGCTCGACGCGCAGGCCGCGCTGGCCGGTGTCGAGGAGGTCCTTGATCGCCATCTTCTTGGCCCGGTCGACGATGTTCTGGATCATCGCGCCCGAGTTGAAGTCCTTGAAGTAGAGGATCTCCTTGTCGCCGCCGGCGTAGGTGACCTCGAGGAAGCGGTTCTCCTCCTCCTCGGAGTACATCCGCAGGACGACGGCGTCGATCATCGCCTCGACGGTCGCCGCCTCGGTGCCGCCGTTCTGCGCGACGTCGTCGGGGTGCAGCGGCAGGCCGACGGTGAGGTACTTGGCGAAGATGTCGCGGGCGGCCTCGGCGTCGGGACGCTCGATCTTGATCTTCACGTCGAGCCGGCCGGGCCGCAGGATGGCCGGGTCGATCATGTCCTCACGGTTCGAGGCGCCGATGACGATGACGTTCTCGAGACCCTCGACGCCGTCGATCTCGGCGAGCAGCTGGGGGACGATCGTCGTCTCGACGTCGGACGAGACGCCCGAGCCGCGGGTGCGGAACAGCGACTCCATCTCGTCGAAGAAGACGACGACCGGGTAGCCCTCGTTCGACTTCTCCCGGGCCCGCTGGAAGATGACGCGGATGTGCCGCTCGGTCTCGCCGACGTACTTGTTGAGCAGCTCGGGGCCCTTGATGTTGAGGAAGTACGACTTCCCCGGCTCGCGGCCCTCCTTCTCGGCGACCTTCCGGGCCAGCGACGCGGCGACCGCCTTGGCGATCATCGTCTTGCCGCAGCCGGGCGGGCCGTAGAGCAGCACTCCCTTGGGCGGCTTGAGCTGGTGCTCGGTGTAGAGGTCCGGGTGGAGGTAGGGCAGCTCGACGGCGTCGCGGATCGCCTCGATCTGGCCGGTGAGGCCACCGATGTCCGAGTAGTCGATGTCGGGGACCTCCTCGAGGACGAGGTCGGCCACCTCGGCCTTGGGGATCCGCTCGTAGACGAAGCCGGAGCGCGGCTCGAGCAGCAGCGCGTCGCCGACTCGGACGACGTCGTCCGCGAGGGAGCCGGCGACCCGGCAGACGCGCTCCTCGTCGGCCTGGGCGACGACGAGGACGCGGCCGTCCTCGAGGACCTCCTTGCAGAGGACGATCTCGCCGACGACCTCGTAGCCGTGGGCCGCGACGACGTTCATCGCCTCGTTGAGCATGACCTCCCGGCCCGGCACGAGGTCCTCCTCCTCGACCGAGGGGCTGACCGCGACGTGCATCTTCCGCCCGCTCGTGAGGATGTCGACCGTTCCGTCGGCGAAGAGCTCGATGACCGTCCCGTACGCGGCCGGCGGCTGCGCGAGCCGGTCGACCTCGGACTTGAGCGTGACGATCTGCTCGCGGGCGTCGCGCAGGGTGCGGACCAGCCGCTCGTTCTGGGCCGTCAGCGTCGCGATCTGCGACCGGAGCTGGCCCAGGTCGCGCTCCATCGAGCGGAGCTGGGCGGGGCTCACCTCACCGCGCGACCGGAGGGCCGCGATCTCGGCCTCGAGCGAGCGTCGCTCGGCCTCGAGCTCCTCACGCTGGACCCGGGGGTCCTGGGGCTGGTCGGTGCTCATGCTCGACGATAACCCCACGAGGTCACGATGGTTCGGATGTTCCGGTCACCGAACGGTGGAGCCTGCGGACCCGCTTGTCCGACGGCACCCGCTCGCCGACACCCTCCGGGGTCCAGTCCTGCTCGCCGGCGTCCTCGGCGCTGACGTACCCACCGCCGGGACGCCGCTTGCGCAGTGGCGGCGTCGTGCCGGGGGCCAGCCGCCGGGTCGTGACGAGGAAGCCCGTGTGCCCGTGCATCCGGTGCTGGGGACGGACGGCGAGGCCCTCGAGGTGCCAGCCCCGGACGAGCGACTCCCACGCCTGGGGCTCGGTGAAGGTCCCGTGGTCGCGCATCGCCTCGGCGACCTTCGACAGCTGGGTCGCCGTCGCGACGTAGCAGATGAGGACACCGCCGGGCGCGAGGGCGTCGGAGACGACGTCGAGGCACTCCCACGGGGCGAGCATGTCGAGGACGACCCGGTCGACGGTGCCGGGCTCGACGGCGCCCGGGAGCGCGTCGACGAGGTCGCCGACGGTGACCGTCCAGGCGGGGTGGTCCAGCCCGAAGAAGTCGCGCGCGTTGGCCCTCGCGATGTCGGCGAAGTCGGCCCGGCGCTCGAAGGAGAGCACCCGCCCCGACTCCCCCACGGCGCGGAGCAGCGACATCGACAGCGCCCCCGAGCCGACACCGGCCTCGACGACGGTCGCGCCGGGGAAGACGTCGGCCATCATGACGATCTGCCCGGCGTCCTTGGGGTAGACGACTGCGGCCCCCCGGGGCATCGACATGACGTAGTCGGCGAGGAGCGGGCGCAGCGCGAGGTACTCGACGCCTGCGGTGTTCGTGACGGTCGAGCCGTCGGCCGCCCCGATGAGGTCGTCGTGCCGGATGTGCCCCCGGTGGGTGTGGAACTGCTTGCCGGGAGCGAGGGTGATCGTGTGCAGCCGGCCCTTGGGGTCGGTGAGCTGCACGCGGTCCCCCTCGCGGAAGGGGCCGCGCCGGCGCTCGGCTCCGGTGGCGGTCATCGGCGGGAGTCTAGTTGCGGCCGAGCGCGGCCTTGGCCGCGGCGTCGATGGCCGACGCGCCCGTCAGCGCCCACGGCGCACCACCGTGGGTGAGGACGACGACGTCGACACCGGTGGTCGCCAGCGCGCGGAGCACCGGCTGGAGGTCGTCCTGGGGCCCCGCCTCGACGAGGTTCTCGTCGGGGACCCGCTGGACGACCGCGCCGATCGGGGTCTCCGGCGGCACGGTGGGCGGCACCATCCGCAGGACGAGCGTGGGGAGCCCGCGCTCGTCGAGGCAGAGGACGAGGTCCGGCTGGGCACGGGCCACCGAGAGCGGGGTGTCCGGTGGCAGGACGACGACCCGCTCGGAGACGTTCCCGACCCGGACGACGTCGAGGAGCCGCTCGAACCCCGCCCGGGCGATCGCCGCGCTCGCCCCATGCCAGAGGACCCAGCCCATGGCGGCCGCGATGGCCGTGCCGACGAGGTCGGCCTCACCGCGGACGACGGGGAGCACCCCGAACCACAGGACGATGCCGACGGCGAGGACCCGGCCGCCCCAGCCCGCGACGACGCCGCCGAGGTCGCGCCGCCCGGTCGCGCCCCAGACGGCGGACTGGACGACGGCGCCACCGTCGAGCGGGAGGCCGGGGAGGAGGTTGAAGCCGGCGAGGAGCAGGTTCATCCATGCGAAGGCCGACGCGAACGGCGCGACCGGCCACACGGTCAGCTGCACGGCGACCCACCCGAGCCCGGCGAGGAGGAGGTTGGCGAACGGACCGCTCGCGGCGACGGCCGCGGTGCGGCCGGCCGTGGCGCCGGTACCGTCGTAGGCGGTGTGCCCGCCCATGAGGGTCGCGACGATCCGGTGCACCCGGAAGCCGAGGAGGCGCGCGACGACGGCGTGACCGACCTCGTGGGCGAGCACCGCGACGAGGATGGCGACGACGAGCCAGACGGCGTACGTCACCTGGGTTCCGGGACCGAGTCCGGCACCGGCCCGCCACCCGCTCCACCCCACGAGCAGGCCGAGGATGAGCCACGTGCGGTCGAGGTAGATCGGGACCCCGGCGACCCGCCCGATGCGCATGGCCCCGGCCGGCGGCGGAGGCGTCGTGGACATGTGCCGGACCCTACGCGAGCCGGGCGGCATACTGGCTCCCTGCCCACGTCAGGGAAGGACCACGCGCGCCACGTGACCACCACGCACCGCCCGGACGCCACCGAGGCCCTGAGGGCCGCGCTCACCGAGCGCGTCCTCGTCCTCGACGGCGCGATGGGCACGATGATCCAGTCGCACGGGCTCTCCGAGGCCGACTACCGCGGGGCCCGCTTCGCCGACCACCCCGGGGACCTGCGCGGCAACAACGACCTGCTCTCGCTCACCCGGCCGGACCTCATCGGGAGGATCCACCGGGCGTACCTCGAGGCGGGGGCGGACCTGCTCGAGACGAACACGTTCAACGCCCAGCGCATCTCGCTCGCCGACTACGCGATGGCGGACCTCGCCTACGAGATGAACGTCGCGGCTGCCGCGATCGCCCGGGCCGAGGCCGACGCGATGACGGCCCGCACCCCGGACCGGCCGCGCTGGGTCGTCGGCACCCTCGGCCCGACGAACCGCACGGCGTCGATCTCCCCGGACGTCAACGACCCCGGGGCCCGCAACGTCACGTACGACGAGCTCGTCGAGGCCTACCTCGAGCAGGCCCGCGGGCTCGTCGACGGAGGCGCCGACGCGCTCATGGTCGAGACGATCTTCGACACGCTCAACGCCAAGGCCGCCGTCTTCGCCCTGGAGACCCTCTTCGAGGAGCACGGCCGCCGCTGGCCCGTGATGATCTCCGGCACGATCACCGACGCCTCCGGGCGCACCCTGTCGGGCCAGGTGACCGAGGCGTTCTGGTACTCGGTACGGCACGCGCGGCCGCTCACCATCGGCCTCAACTGCGCCCTCGGCGCGGCCGAGCTGCGGCCCTACGTCGCCGAGCTGTCCCGGCTCGCCGACTGCTTCGTCTCCGCGCACCCGAACGCCGGCCTGCCCAACGCGTTCGGCGAGTACGACGAGACACCCGCCGCGATGGCCGCCGTCGTCGGCGAGTTCGCCGCCTCCGGCCTCGTCAACGTCGTCGGCGGCTGCTGCGGCACCACCCCGGAGCACGTCGCGGCCGTGGCCGCCGCGGTCGCGGGCTCCGCCCCGCGTACGCCGGCCGAGCTGCGCCCGGCGCTGCGGCTCTCCGGGCTCGAGCCGCTCGTCATCGACGAGGACAGCCTCTTCGTCAACGTCGGGGAGCGGACGAACATCACCGGGTCGGCCCGGTTCCGGCGGCTCATCCAGGAGGAGGACTACCCCACCGCGCTCGGCGTCGCCCGCCAGCAGGTCGAGGCCGGCGCCCAGGTCATCGACGTCAACATGGACGAGGGGATGCTCGACGGCGTCGCCGCGATGGACCGCTTCCTCCGTCTCATCGCCTCGGAGCCCGACATCTGCCGCGTGCCGCTGATGATCGACTCGAGCAAGTGGGCGGTCATCGAGGCGGGCCTCAAGGTCACCCAGGGCAAGGCGATCATCAACTCGATCTCGATGAAGGAGGGGGTCGAGCCGTTCCTCGAGCAGGCGCGGCTGGCCCGCAAGTACGGCGCGGCCGTCGTCGTCATGGCCTTCGACGAGACCGGGCAGGCCGACAGCTACCAGCGCCGCACCGAGGTCTGCGAGCGGGCCTACCGGCTGCTCGTCGACGAGGTCGGCTTCCCGCCCGAGGACGTGATCTTCGACCCCAACATCTTCGCCGTCGCGACCGGCATCGAGGAGCACGCCGCCTACGGGACGGACTTCATCGAGGCCACCCGGTGGATCAAGGAGCACCTGCCGCACGCCCTCGTGTCCGGCGGGGTGTCCAACGTCTCGTTCAGCTTCCGCGGCAACAACGCCGTCCGCGAGGCCATCCACGCCGTGTTCCTCTACCACGCCATCCACGCCGGGCTCGACATGGCGATCGTCAACGCCGGGGCACTCCAGCCGTACGACACCGTCGACCCCGAGCTGCGCGAG
Organism: Phycicoccus sp.; assembly: GCA_035702545.1. Classification (GTDB taxonomy): domain Bacteria; phylum Actinomycetota; class Actinomycetes; order Actinomycetales; family Dermatophilaceae; genus DASSQJ01. Next base: position 2,189 of record DASSQJ010000378.1, on the reverse strand, counting down.
CGCATCGAGGACGTCATCCTCAACCGACGGCCGGACGCCACCGAGCGGCTCCTCGAGGTCGCCGACCGGCACCGCGTCGACGGCAGCACCGAGGACCCCCACGCCGAGGAGTGGCGCTCGCTGCCGGTCCGCGAACGGATCACCCACGCGCTCGTCAAGGGCATCGACGACCACGTCGTCGATGACACCGAGGAGCTGCGGCTCGAGATCGCCGCGGCAGGCGGGCGCCCCCTCGAGGTCATCGAGGGCCCGCTCATGGACGGGATGAACGTCGTCGGGGACCTCTTCGGCGACGGGAAGATGTTCCTGCCCCAGGTCGTGAAGTCCGCGCGGGTCATGAAGAAGGCCGTCGCCCACCTCATCCCGTTCATCGAGGCCGAGAAGGACGACGGTCCCGGTCGGCGCGCCAAGGGGCTCGTCGTCACGGCGACCGTCAAGGGCGACGTCCACGACATCGGGAAGAACATCGTCGGGGTCGTCCTCCAGTGCAACAACTACGAGGTCGTCGACCTCGGCGTCATGGTGCCGGCGCAGAAGATCCTCGACACCGCACGGGAGCTCGGGGCCGACGTCATCGGGCTCTCCGGCCTCATCACGCCGAGCCTGGACGAGATGGTCAACGTCGCGGCCGAGATGGAGCGCCAGGGCTTCGAGCTGCCCCTGCTCCTCGGTGGCGCGACGACGTCACGGGCGCACACCGCGGTCAAGGTCGACGGCCGGTACCACGGCCCGGTCGTCTGGGTGAAGGACGCCTCCCGCTCGGTCCCCGTCGTGAGCCAGCTGCTCTCCGACGCGCACCGGCCGGCCTTCCTCGAGGGGGTCGCCGAGGACTACGCCTCCATCCGGGCCCGCCACGCCGCGAAGTCCGGGGAGCGCCCGCTCACCTCGCTCGTCGAGGCGCGCGCCAACGCCCCGGTCCTCGACTGGTCCGAGCACCGGCCGATCCGCCCCCACCTGCTCGCGCAGCAGGCGGCCGACCGGTGGAGCGGGCCGCGCGACGACCACTGGCACCGCGCCGCCACGCAGTTCACGCGCGTCTGGGAGAGCTGCCCCATCGAGGAGCTGCGCCCCTACATCGACTGGACGCCGTTCTTCAGCGTCTGGGAGATCCGTGGCCGCTACCCCGACGTCGTCAACCAGCCGGCGACCGCCGAGGTGGCGCGCCGGCTCCTCGACGACGCCCTCGCGATGCTCGACCGCGTCGAGGAGGAGCGCTGGCTCACCGCCCGCGGGGTCGTCGGCATCTTCCCCGCGGCGTCGGTCGGGGACGACATCGAGGTCTACGCCGACGAGGACCGCGAGGTCGTCCTCACCAGGCTGCACACGCTGCGCCAGCAGGGCCGACACCGTGACGGCGTCTCGAACAAGGCACTCGCCGACTTCGTCGCCCCCCGGGACAGCGGCGTCGCCGACCACATCGGGGCGTTCTCGGTGACGGCCGGCCTCGGGCTCGAGGCCAAGCTCGAGGAGTTCCGGGCCGACCTCGACGACTACTCCGCGATCATGCTCGAGGCCCTCGCGGACCGGCTCGCCGAGGCGTTCGCCGAGCGGCTCCACGAGCGGGTGCGCCGCGAGGTGTGGGGGTACGCCCCCGACGAGCGGCTCGGGAACGACGAGCTCATCGCCGAGCGCTACCACGGCATCCGCCCGGCCCCCGGGTACCCGGCGTGCCCGGACCACACCGAGAAGCTCACCCTCATGGCGATGCTCGGCGGTGAGGAGCGGACGGGGGTGCGGCTCACGGAGTCGATGGCGATGTGGCCGGGCGCCTCGGTGTCGGGGTGGTACTTCGCGCATCCCGAGAGCCAGTACTTCGTCGTCGGCCGGCTCGGGCGCGACCAGGTCGAGGACTACGCGGCCCGGAAGGGCTGGGACCTGCGCACCGCCGAGCGCTGGCTCGCCCCCAACCTCGGCTACGACCCCGCCGACTGACGCCGATGCCCTGCGGACGACGGGGTGGTGCCGCCGCCGTGTCGGGGTCGCGGCCTACCGTGTGCCCATGACCCCCGCCCTGTCGCCGAGCCGTGCCGCGGACTTCAAGCAGTGTCCGCTGCTCTTCCGGTTCCGCACCATCGACCGGCTCGAGGGGCCCCCCTCCCCCGCGGCGGCCCGGGGCACCCTCGTCCACGCCGTCCTCGAGCACGTCTTCGAGCTGCCCGCCGAGGAGCGCACCCCGGCGGCGGCCGTCG
>DASSQJ010000377.1:0-6695 GCA_035702545.1 Phycicoccus sp. | reverse complement strand
CGACGGCCGCCGCGACGACGCCCGCGGCCGCCCCGAGCACCATCGAGAGCGGGAGCATCCACGCCCGGACCCGCTCGTAGGGGGCGGTGAGGTCGGCCAGCGCGGACACCCCGACGGCGACGAGGGCGACGGCGGCGAGGTCGGTGGCGCGCCAGGTGCGCGAGAGGGGCATCCAGGCACTGCCGAGGGCGACGAGGGCCAACCCGAACGAGGTCACCCCGACCGACTCGGTGAGCCGGGGCCGGCCGTCGCGCCGCAGGATCTGGTGTCCGAACATCACGCCGAGCCCGACGGCGAGCGCCACCGGGACCAGGCGCAGGTAGGGCTGGTCGGTCGTGACGGCGGTGAGCACCGCGGTGAGGACCCCGGCCACGGCGATCGAGAGCGTGGACCCGAACCGGCTCGACGAGCCGAGCAGCCGCGGCCATCCCCACGCGAGCACGAGGGTCGTCGCGCCGAGGACGACCGCGAGCAGCACCGGGTCGGTGACGGCTCCGAGGACGAGGAGCGCGGCGAAGGCGATGCCGGCGACGACGACGATCGGCCGGGGCACCGTGGCGAGCTCGGGCAGGACCGGCTCGAGCCGGGCGGCGGCCTCCCGACGGGCCCGGCGGCTGGCCCGGGTCTCGTGCGCCGGGGGCGCGTCGCTCGGCTGCTCCTCCACGCGGGGCATCCTCCCATCACCCGCCGGCGAACGGCGGGAGCACCTCGACGAGGGCGCCCGGGGGGATGGGGTCCCGACCGGACCCGGCCCGGCCGTCGACGAGCAGCGAGGCCACGGCGAGGACGGGCGCCAGCGCCGGTCGCGCGGTGGCGAGGACGTCGACGAGCTCGCCGACGGTCGCAGCCGCGGGCACGGTCTCGGTCTCGACACCGGCCGCCGCCCGCGCGCCCGCCCAGTACCGGACGGTCACGCCCGCCGTCGCGTCCGCGGGTCCGAAGCCCCGTTCCCCTGAGTCCATGACCGCCTATCCTGTGGGGCGATGGCCCACCTGCTGCTGCTGACGAACACCTTGGCCCCCGGCGCCGAGGTCCTCCCGGCGCTCGGGTTGCTCAGCCACCATGTTCGCATCCTCCCGGCCGAGGCGTCCGTCCTGGTGGACGCCCCTTCCTCGGACGCGGTCCTCGTCGACGCCCGTCGCGAGCTCGCGATGGCGAAGTCCCTGTGCCGGGTCATCTGCACCACGGGCATCACGACGCCCCTGCTCGTCGTCGTCACCGAGGGCGGCCTCGCGGGGCTGACCCCGGAGTGGGGGGTCGACGACGTCCTCCTCGACACGGCCGGCCCCGCGGAGGTCGAGGCCCGGCTCCGCCTCGCGGTCGGGCGCCGGGCGGAGGGCCCGGAGGACGAGGTCGGCCCGATCACGGCCGGCTCGCTCGTCATCGACGAGGCGACGTACTCGGTCCGGCTCCGCGGGCGGCTCCTCGACCTCACGTACAAGGAGTTCGAGCTGCTCAAGTACCTCGTCCAGCACCCCGGGCGGGTGTTCACCCGCTCCCAGCTCCTCCAGGAGGTGTGGGGGTACGACTACTTCGGCGGTACCCGCACCGTCGACGTCCACGTCCGGCGGCTCCGGGCCAAGCTCGGCACGGAGTACGAGGTGCTCATCGGGACGGTCCGCAACGTCGGCTACCGGTACGTCCCCGAGGTCGCCGACAGCCTCTCCGAGGTCGAGTCCTGAGCGCCGCGACCCGTCACGCCGAGTCGCTCGACCCCGCCGCAGCGGACCGGGCCACGGCGATGTGGGCCCGCGCCGAGGAGGCCGACGGCGTCGCCCCCGTCTCGGAGGCCTTCGCGCTCGCGCTCACCCGGCCCCGGCCCGGCGTCGTCCACCTGCTCCGGGAGGCGGGCGACGGCCTCGTCGGGTACGCCCAGGTCTCCGGGGCCGGCGAGGACGACGCCGCCGTCGAGCTCGTCGTCGATCCGGACCACCGCCGCGCCGGGCACGGGCGGGCGCTCCTCGACGCCGCCCTCGCCGCCGGTGGCCGCCGGGTGTGGGCGCACGGCAACCTCCCCGCCGCCCGGGGGCTTGCCGAGGCGGCCGGCCTCGTCCTGACCCGCAGCCTGCACCTCATGGGCCGCCCGCTCACCGAGGGCGATGCGGCCGACCCCGTCCTGCCCCCCGGGTACACGGTGCGGGCCTTCGCGCCCGGGCGCGACGACGAGGCGTGGGTGGCCCTCAACGCGGCGGCGTTCGCGGACCATCCGGAGCAGGGCCGCCTCACGGTCGCCGACCTGCACGAACGGATGGAGCAGGCCTGGTTCGACCCGGCCGGCTTCCTCCTCGTCGAGCGCGACGGCCGCCCCGTCGCCTTCCACTGGACCAAGGTCGAACCCGGTGACGCGAGCGGGACCGGAGAGGTCTACGTCGTGGGGGTGCACCCCGACGAGCAGGGGCGGGGCCTCGGCGGGCCCCTCACGGCCCTCGGGCTGGCCCACCTCGCCCGACGCGGCCTCGCCACCGTCCACCTCTACGTCGACGGCGACAACACGGCGGCACTGCGCACCTACCGCCGCCTCGGGTTCACCGATCTCGCCGTGGACGGGCAGTACTCCCGGCCCGTGACCTGACAGGATTGATGCCATGACGGCCAACCCGGGAGTCGACGCGCCACAGGCCACGACCGCCCGCGACGCCGCCGCGGAGGCCTCCGCCGACGCCAGCATCGTCAGCGAGGTCTCCATCGCGAGCGCGTCGGCGAGCGAGACGCGGCACCAGCAGCCGCGGGCCAGCAACGGCCGCTTCGTCCGCACCCCGCCCCACGGGGAGGACGAGGAGGCGGGCCTGCCCGCGGACCGGTTCCTCGACCGCGAGATCTCGTGGCTCCAGTTCAACGAGCGGGTCCTCCAGCTCGCCGCCGACGAGACCGTGCCGCTCCTCGAGCGGGCCCGCTACCTCGCGATCTTCGCCTCCAACCTCGACGAGTTCTTCATGGTCCGAGTAGCCGGGCTCAAGCGCCGGATCGCCACCGGGATCGCGGTTCGGTCGGCCTCCGGGCTCGAGCCCCGGGAGGTCCTCGAGCAGATCTCCCTCGTCGCGCACGAGCTCATGGGGATGCACGCCCGCGTGTACGCCGAGCAGGTACGCCCGCAGCTCGAGGAGCAGGGCGTCACCATCGTCCGCTGGGACGACCTCTCCGACGACGAGCGCGGCCGGCTGCACGCCGTCTTCACCGACCGGCTCTTCCCGGTCCTCACCCCCCTCGCGGTCGACCCGGCGCACCCCTTCCCGTACATCTCCGGGCTCTCCCTCAACCTCGCGGTCATCCTCGTCAACCCGCGCACCGGCAAGGAGCACTTCGCGCGCATCAAGGTGCCGCCGCTGCTGCCCCGCCTGCTCCGGGTCGAGCCGGGTCCCGAGGAGTCGCCCCTCGCCGACATGTACGACACCCGGTTCGTGCCGCTCGAGGACGTCATCTCGGCGCACCTCGACCAGCTCTTCCCCGGGATGGAGGTCCGCGAGCACTTCACCTTCCGGGTGACCCGCAACGAGGACCTCGAGGTCGAGGAGGACGACGCGGAGAACCTCCTCACGGCGCTCGAGCGCGAGCTGACCCGCCGCCGGTTCGGCCCGCCCGTGCGGCTCGAGGTCGAGGAGGCGATGGACGACCACGTCCTCGAGCTCATCGTCCGCGAGCTCGGGGTCGCGACCTCCGAGGTCTACCGGCTGCCTGCCCCGCTCGACCTGCGCGCGCTCAACCTCGTCGCCGACCTCGAGCGCTCCGAGCTGCACTTCGAGCCGTTCGTCGCCCGGACCAACGCGGACCTCGCGCCGACCGAGTCGGCCCAGGCCCGCGACGTCTTCGCGGCGATCCGCAAGCAGGACGTGCTCCTCCAGCACCCGTACGACTCGTTCTCCACGTCGGTCCAGGCGCTGCTCGAGCAGGCCGCTGCCGACCCGCAGGTCCTCGCCATCAAGCAGACCCTGTACCGGACGAGCGGCGACAGCCCGATCATCGACGCCCTCATCGACGCCGCCGAGGCGGGGAAGCAGGTCCTCGCCGTCGTCGAGATCAAGGCCCGCTTCGACGAGGAGAACAACATCTCCTGGGCCCGCAAGCTCGAGCACGCCGGCGTCCACGTCGTCTACGGCATCGTCGGGCTGAAGACCCACGCGAAGCTGTGCCTCGTCATCCGCCAGGAGGCGGAGGGGATGCGCCGCTACTGCCACGTCGGCACCGGCAACTACAACCCCAAGACGGCCCGCCTCTACGAGGACCTCGGCCTGCTCACCGTCGACGAGCAGGTCGGCGAGGACCTCAGCCGGCTGTTCAACCAGCTCTCCGGCATCGCGCCGCGCAGCCGGTTCAAGCGGCTGCTCGTCGCGCCGCGCTCGGTGCGCTCCGGCCTCATCGCGCACATCGAGGAGGAGATCGAGCGCGAGGTTCGCGAGCCGGGCTCGGGCTACATCGGCTGGAAGGTCAACTCCATCGTCGACGAGGCCGTCATCGACGCCCTCTACCGGGCCTCCCAGGCGGGGGTCCGCATCGACCTGTGGATCCGGGGCATCTGTGCGCTGCGCCCCGGGGTCCCCGGGCTCTCGGAGACGATCCGGGTCCACTCGATCCTCGGCCGCGTCCTCGAGCACTCGCGCGTGTTCTACTTCGGCGGCGGCGGCGAGCCGGTCGTCTACATCGGCAGCGCCGACATGATGCACCGCAACCTCGACCGCCGGGTCGAGGCGCTGGTCAGCCTCGCCGACCCGCGGCACGTCGAGGACATGCGGGCCCTCCTGGAGCGGGGGATGTCGGGGCGCTACTCCCACTGGGAGCTCCAGCCCGACGGCCGCTGGGTGCGCCACCACCAGGGGGAGGACGGAGCCCCGCTCGAGGACCTCCAGGCCTCGCTCATCGAGATGCACGCCCGGCGGCGGCGCAGGGCGCGCCGGCGTTGACCGTGCCGGGAGCACCCCGATGAGGATCCCGGCGGCGGGCACCGTGCCGTGGCGGGTCCACGACGGCACCCTCGAGGTGGCCCTCGTGCACCGGCCGCGCTACGACGACTGGTCCTGGGCGAAGGGCAAGCTCGACCCCGGCGAGGAGTGGCCGGTCGCCGCCGTCCGGGAGACCGACGAGGAGACCGGGCTGCGCGTCGTCCTCGGCCTGCCGCTGCCGGAGGCCCGCTACACCCTCCTCGGCCCGGACGGACGCCCCGACGACAAGGTCGTCCGGTACTGGGCGGCCCGCGTCGTCGGAGGTCAGGGCCGGCTCGTCAACGAGGTCGACGACGTCGCGTGGCTCGACGCCCGGGCCGCCCACGACCGCCTCGACTACGCGCGCGACCAGGACCAGCTCCTCGCCCTCGTCCGGTGGCACCAGGCCGGGCTCCTCGACACCTGGCCGCTCGTCCTGGTCCGGCACGCCCACTCGGTGCCGCGCGGCGAGTGGACCAAGCCCGACCCGCGCCGCCCTCTCGACCGTCTCGGCCGGGACCGCGCCCGGGCGATGGTCGCCCTCCTCGACGCGTACCGGCCGACCCGGCTGCTCTCCTCGCCGTCCAACCGGTGCAGCGCCACCGTCGAGCCGTACGCCGCGTCCCTGGGGGCCCCGCTCCTGCTGCGCGAGGGGCTGTCCGAGGAGGGCTTCGACGAGGACCCGCGGCGGGCGCCGCGCCACCTCGCCCGGCTCATCGAACGCGGCCGCCCCGCCCTGCTCTGCTCGCACGGGCCGGTCTTCCCGACGCTCCTCGGGCTGCTCGCCGAGCACGTGGCGCCCGACGACGGCGAGGCGGCGGCCCTGCTCGCGGCCGCGGAAGCCGACAAGCTCGTCAAGGGCGAGGCGCTGGTCTGCCACGTCTCCGGGACCGGCCCCGCCGCCCGCGTGGTCGCCGTGGAGCGCCACCTGCCCTGAGCGCGGGCGCCGCTCCTGCTGGGCGGGGGCGCCGGCATCCGCAGCGTTCGGTAGGCCAATGCTCGGATGCCGTTCACGCGGCGTTCACCCGCGACCGGCCGCCGCGTCACCCGGCCTCCATACCGTCCCTGACGTCGGCCAGTGACGTCCGGCCCCCTGTTCCCCATGTCCTCCGAGAGGTACACCTGTGAAGACTCAGCGTTTCGGCCAGCTGGCGGGCCTCGCCCTGGTCGGGTCCATCGCCCTGGCCGGGTGCGGCTCCAGCAACGGCGACTCCGGCTCCGGCTCGACCGGCTCGGCCGGTTCCTCGAGCAGCGCCGCCGCGGCGAACTGCTTCGAGGGCACCCTGAACGGTGAGGGCTCCTCCGCCCAGAAGAACGCCATCGAGGAGGCTGCCGCCTCCTTCGGCGATGCCTGCCCGGGCGCCACCGTCAACTACAACCCGACCGGCTCCGGCACCGGCATCAAGCAGTTCATCGCCGGCCAGGTCGACTTCGCCGGGTCCGACTCCGCGCTGAAGACCGAGGCCAAGGACGGTGTCGTCGAGACCGACGCGGCGGCCCAGACCTGCGGCTCGCCGGCCTGGAACATCCCGATGGTCACCGGGCCCATCGCCATCGCCTACAACGTCAAGGGCGTCGACTCCCTCACCCTGACCCCCGCGGTCGCGGCGGCCATCTTCGACGGCAAGATCACCAAGTGGAACGACCCGAAGATCGCGGCGGTCAACTCCGGCGTGAACCTGCCGGCCACCGACATCAAGGTCTTCTTCCGCTCGGACGAGTCGGGCACCACCGAGAACTTCACCAAGTACCTCGCCGCCGCCGCGCCGAAGGTGTGGACCG
>DASSQJ010000376.1:0-5120 GCA_035702545.1 Phycicoccus sp. | reverse complement strand
CCCGGCCCCTGCCGGCACGGCGGGTTCTCGTCGTTCGACGGCTCAGGGGACGAGGACGACCCGTCCGGATGCGGTTCCGTCGGCGACCGAGGCCCAGGCGGCGGCGACCTCGTCGAGTGGGTGCACCTCGTGGCGGACCTCCAGCCGGCCCGCCGCGGCGTGCCCGAGCACGGTCCGGAACACCTCCGCCCGCCGCTCGTCGGTGAGGGCGTTGTTCGTGTAGCCGAGGACCGACGCCGACCGGCTGCGCAGGGTGGCCGAGTCGACCGAGACCGCGGGCCCGGCGCTGCTCCCCAGGTTGACGAGCCGCCCGCGCTCGGCGAGGACGGACACGGCGGCCGTTCCCGGCACGCCGGCCAGCGGGTCGACGACGACGTCGACGGGCCCCCCGGCGGACTCGAGCATCCGCGCGGCCAGGACCTGGACGGCTGCGTCGTCGAGGGGGACGACGGCGTCGGCGCCCGCGGCCGCGGCGGCGTCCCGGGCCCGCTCCGACCGGGCGGCCGCGACGACGCGCGAGGCCCCGAGCAGCTGGGCGGCCTGGACAGCCACCTGGCCCACGACCCCTCCGGCCCCGAGGACGAGCACCGACTCCCCGGGGGCCAGCCCGGCCCGCCCCTCGAGGACCTCCCACGCGGCGACGGCCGAGAGGCCGAGCGCGGCGACGACGGTGTCGGGGACGTCGGCCTCGATGGTCACGGCCTCGTCCGCGCGGGCCACCGCGAGCTGCGCCATCCCGCCGTCGCCCGGCGCCATCCCGGCCGACGAGGGGAACCACACCCGCCGCCCGAGGCGCTCCGACGGCCCCTCCCGCACGACGCCCACGCCCTGGACCCCCGGCACGTACGGCAGCGCCGGCGGCCCGAAGTACGACGTGCCCGACGCGCAGAGCAGGTCGAGGGGCGTGATCGCGACGGCGGTGACCGCCACGAGCAGCTCACCGTCACGGGCCCGCGGCTCCGCCGCGTCGACGACCGACGGCGGCCGGCCGTGGGCGGTGACGTGCGCGGCCCGCATCATCAGGTCGAGACGTCGGGGTAGGGCAGCGAGAAGCCGGCGAGCGCTGCGCCGTAGGCCTTCTGGTACTCCAGGGGCTCGGTGTTGTCGCGCTCGAACATCGCGATGAAAAGGGTGAGCGTGAGGAACGGGTGCGCGCCCATCCGGAACAGCGCGACGTGGTCGTGGGTGCGCAGGGCTTCGCGCTCCTCGTCGGTGAAGGCCAGCCAGGTGCTGGCCTCGCCCGCGTGGCAGTTGAGGAGGCGGTTCGCCTGGGTCTGCTCCCACCAGTCCACGGTGCCGGCCGGGTCCGCGCGGTAGCGCTCGACGAGCTCGGGGTCGCGGTCGACGGTGAAGAGGAACTTGTCCAGCAGGTACCTGCTCATGCCGGGGCTCCTTCCGGGTACCAGGTGAAGTACGCCTCCATCGTGTGGAAGAGGTCGAGGGAGTCGACGTGGTCCGCGCGCACGCCGTCGCCCGCCGCGCCCATCATGAGCATGAAGTCCATGAACCCGTGCGTGGCGTTGCCCGGGGCGTGGAGGCTGTCGAGGGTCACCTCGGCGAGGCAGCCCTCGATGTCGCCGCTCGCGATCCAGTCGACCGCCTTGCGGTCGAACTCCGGGTCCGGGCCGTGCGGGCCGAACTGCCGGGGGCCGCCGAGCTCGAGCGAGAGGTGGCCGGTCCCGATGATGGCGACCCGCTGGTCGCTCGGCCAGGACTCGACGAGCCGCCGCAGCTCCCGGCCGAGCTCGACGAACCGCCGCGGTTGCGGCAGCGGCGGCGCGAAGATGTTCGTGTAGACCGGCACGATCGGGAGGTCGGCCTCCGGGCGCAGCGTGATGATCGGGCAGGTCACCGAGTGGTCGATGCGCAGCTCGTTGCTGAACGCGAGGTCGAACCCGGCGTCGAGGCCGCCGCGCAGGATGTGCGAGGAGAGCTCCTCGTGGCCCTCGAGGCGGAACCTCGGCAGGCCGAACTCGCGCTCCTCGTTGTACCAGTTCGCGTCGTAGACAGGCGCCTTGCCGACGAGGAACTGCGGCATGTTGTCGAGCCACAGCTGGTGGAAGTGGTCGCTGCCGACCATGACGAGGACGTCCGGCCGGGCCCTGGTCAGGGTCTCGCGGAAGCGCTCGATCTTCGCGACCCACTCGTCGGCGAAGGGCGGGCGGTCCTCCCCCGTCGCGGTGCTCGCGCGGTAGTAGAAGGGGTGGTGCGTCGAGGCGATGACGGCGACGACGTTCGCCATGCGGGTCTCCTTCCGGGCGGTCAGGACTGCGGGTCGACGTACTCGGCGTTGCGGTCGACCGTGAGGTAGGCGTCCATGCCGATGGGGCGGCGTCGCTCCTCGGCGAGGTGGCCGAGGATGCCCGCCGCTCGGGCGAGCAGGGCGAACCCGCGGAGCAGCTCCACGGGCAGGCCGAGGTCGGCGAGGGCGGCCCCGCAGACCCCGGCTCCGTTGAGCGGGAGCCGTCGGCCGAGGACCTGCTCGTGGACCCGGCCCACCGCCTCGAAGAGCCGCAGGTGCGGGCCGCGCAGGCCCTCCTCCTCGGCGATGCCGATGAGCACCGGGGTCCGGGGGTCGCCGTCCTTGTGGACCGGGTGGCCGAGTCCGGGGACGTAGCGACCGGACTCCCTGACCCGGCGGACGGCGTCGAGGGCGACCGCGTCCCAGCCCGCGTCGTCGGTGGGGAGCTCGTCGAGGTCGTCGAGGACGGCGTGGAGGAAGGCGCCGCAGTCCTCGGTGACCCCGAGGAACCGTGAGCCGCCCCCGAGCAGGCCGGCCGCCAGGGCGCCCTGCAGCGAGTCCGGCGCGGAGAGGTAGGTGAGCCGGGCCGCGATGGCCGTCGGCGTGAAGCCGTGGTCGGCGAGGGCCACCAGGACGGACTCGAAGACCCGCGTCTCGCCGGGAGTCGGCCGGCGCATCGCGACGAGCCAGAAGGCGAGCTCCCCGAAGCCGACCTTGCCCATGAGGTCCTCGGTGAGGTCCTGGCCGAGGAGCCGGATCTGCTCGGGAGTCGAGGTGCCGAGGGAGGTGGGGAAGGTGGTCATCGGGGGTCCTCGGTGTCGGGTGACCCGGCGAGCCAGCGGCGCAGTGCGTCACCGTGCTCGTCGAGGGACGGGGGCGGGAGGTCGTACCGGGTCCCGCTCTGGGAGAAGCGGATCGGGTTGCGCACGGACGGCACGGCGGCATCCCCCTCGCCGACGACGACGACGGGGTCGAGGCCGACCTCCTCGGCGAACCGGATGCCGCCGTCGACCGAGTTGATGGGTCCGCAGGGCACCCCGGCGGCGATGATGTCGCGGAACCACTCCATCGCGGTCCGGGTGCGCAGCCGCTCGACGAGGAGGGGGCGGAGCTCGTCGCGGTTCGCGGTGCGGTCCTCGTTCCGGGCGAACCGGGGGTCGTCGGCCAGCTCGGGGGCACCGAGGACCTCGGCCAGCCGTCGGAACTGGGCGTTGTTACCGGCCGTGATGATGAGGTCGCGGTCGGAGCACGGCAGCGGCTCGTAGGGGAACAGGCTCGGGTGGCTGTTGCCCATCCGGTGGGGGACGACCTCACCGGCGACGAAGGCGCTGGACTGGTTGACGAGCCCGGACAGCGCCGAGGAGAGCAGGTTGACCTCGACGTGCTGGCCGCGCCCGGTCTCGTGGCGGGCGTTGAGAGCGGCGAGCACTCCGATCGTCGCGTGCAGGCCGGCCATGACGTCGAAGACGGAGATGCCGGCCCGGTACGGCGGCCCGTCGGGGTCCCCGGTGAGGCTCATCAGGCCGGAGATCGCCTGGACGATGAGGTCGTAGCCGGGGAGGTCGCGTCCGCCCGGACCGCTGCCGAACCCGCTGATCGAGGCGTAGACGACCCCGGGGTTGTCGGCGGACACGGTCTCGTAGTCGAGGCCGAAGCGCGCCAGGCCGCCGGGCTTGAAGTTCTCGACGAGGACGTCGGCCCGTCGCGCCAGCTCCCGGGCGAGGGCCACGTCGCCGTCGTCCTTGAGGTCGAGCGCCACCGAGCGCTTGTTCCGGTTGACGCCGAGGTAGTACGTCGACACCCCGTCGCGGACCGGCGGGACCCACGTCCGGGTGTCGTCGCCACCCGGGGACTCCACCTTGACGACCTCGGCGCCGAGGTCGGCGAGGAGCATCGTCGCGTAGGGCCCGGCGAGGATGCGGGAGAAGTCGGCGACGAGGAGGCCCGACAGCGGTCCGGACGGTCCGGTCACGGCACCTCCTCGTCTGAACGGACAGTGGTCCGCGGACGCGGACCCTGCCGAGTCTCCGCGGCGCTCGGTCCCCTGTCAAGCGACGGAAGTGCCGTCCTCGACACCCCTTGACAGGCGCGGCGGAGCGAAGGACAGTGACCGGAACGGGAGAAGCGACCGTGAAGCGGACGAACGTCCGTTGGGAGTGACGAAGGAGCAGACATGGCACACGACGACGTGGCCGACGGCCGTCCGGTGGTCTTCCGGGGAGGCACCGTCCTCACGATGGACGACAACCACACCGTCATCGTCGGTGGTGACGTCCTCGTCGTCGGCGACCGGGTGGCCGAGGTCGGCGCCGCGCTCACCGTCCCCGACGGCACCCTGGAGGTCGACGCCACCGGGGGCATCGTCATGCCGGGGATGATCGACACCCACCGGCACATGTGGCAGACCGCGATGCGGGGCTACGGCGCCGACTGGACGCTGACCCAGTACTTCGTCTGGTACTACCTCGAGAACGGGAAGCACTTCCGGCCCGAGGACGTCCACACGGGGAACCTGCTCTCCGCGTGGGAGTCGCTCGAGGCCGGCGTGACGACGACCGTCGACTGGTCCCACGGCCTGCAGAGCATCGACCACGCCGAGGCGGCCGTCGACGCGCTCGCCGCGGTGCCGGGCCGGTTCGTCCTCGGCTACGGCAACATCCAGGCCGGTCCGTGGGAGTGGACCGCCGACCCGGCGCTCCGCTCGTTCCTCGACCGCCGCCGGGGCGACCTCTACGGGTGGCAGCTCGCCTTCGACGTCACCGGCGACCCGGCCTTCCCCGAGCGGGCCGCCTTCGAGGTGGCGCGCGAGCTCGGGCTGCCCGTCACGACGCACGCCGGGGTCTGGGGCGCGACGAACGACGACGGCATCCGGCTGATG
>DASSQJ010000375.1:0-12327 GCA_035702545.1 Phycicoccus sp. | reverse complement strand
GCGGGGCCGGAGGCGCCAGCTCACTTGACCTCGGCGCGCGTGAGGCGCCACATCCCGAGGGCCAGCGGCAGCGCCACCCAGACGCCCACCGAGGTGCCGAGCTGGGCCCACTGCTCACCCGTCAGCGACCCGGTGAACAGCGGCTGCATCGTGCGGTTCATGTCCAGCCAGGCGCCGGCCCGCTCGACCCAGGAGACCATGGACGACAGGACCGACCAGGCCGTCGGCAGGACGAAGAACAGGACGATCGCGGCAGGGGTGTTGCGGAGCAGCATCCCGAAGCCGAGGCCCTGCGCCAGCCCGAGGAGGACGTAGCCCGCGGCACCGGCGAGCGCCAGCCCCGACATCGTCCAGTCACCCTCGATGCCGCGGAACGCGATGGCGCCCGCGTGCGCCGCCGTCCCCAGGGCGAGGGAGAAGGCGACCGCGCCGACCCCGACGAGCATCGCGGCCACGACCTTGGCCCAGGCGACCCGGACCCGCCGGGCCTCGAGCGCGAAGGTGACCAGGGCCGTGCGCTGGGACCACTCCGAGGTCACGGCGAGGATGCCGACGAGTGGCAGGAGCATCGCCATCGGCATCGTCGTCGCCTGGAGGTAGTCGCCGTAGGGATGCTCGCCGCCGTCGGTGGCGAACATGATGACGAGCGCGGCGGCGATGACGACGCCGATCGCGATGAGCAGCCAGCGGCCGGCGCGGGTGTCGAGCATCTTGCGCAGCTCGACCCGGACGAGCCGGAGGAACGGCACCCGGTGGGTCGGCCGGTCGCCGGGGATGGGGGCGGGCAGCCGGGTGGGGGCCGCGGTGGCGGCGGCGCCGGCGGTCCCGGCGGCACGGGTGGGGGTCTCGGGGGCGACGGTACTCACGCCGCCACCTCCTCTCGGGCGGAGTCTGCGGTGAGGGTCAGGAACATCTCCTCGAGGCCGCCGCCGTCGCCGGCGCGCAGCTCGAGGAGGGCGATGCCGGCGTCGAGGGCGGCGCGGCCCACCTCTGCCGGGTCGAGGGCGACGCGGAGGCCGCTGTCGTGGAGGGGGTCGACGTCCGCGCCGGCGGCGACGAGGTGGCTGCGCAGGCGGGCGTCGTCGGCGGACCGGACGACCGTCCCCGCTCCGGCGAGCAGGTCGGCGGTCATCCCCTGGGCGACGATCCGGCCGTTGCCGATGACGATGATCTCGTCGGCCACGCGCTCGATCTCGTTGAGCAGGTGGGAGCTGAGCAGGACCGTCCCTCCCCGGTCGGCGAACCCGCGGAGGAGGTCGCGCATCCACCGGATGCCGGCGGGGTCGAGGCCGTTGGCCGGCTCGTCGAGGACGAGGACTTCGGGGTCGCCGAGGAGGGCGTGTGCGATGCCGAGCCGTTGCCGCATCCCGAGCGAGTAGTTGCGCACCCGGCGCCGGGACTCCTTCTCGCTGAGCCCGACGAGGGCGAGCATCTCGTCGACCCGCGACCGGTCCACGCCCATGAGCATCGCCCCGAGGGTGAGGACCTCGCGCCCGGTGCGGCCGGCGTGCTGGGCGGAGGCGTCGAGGAGCAGCCCCACGTGCCGGCCGGGGTTCGGGAGGTCGTGGTAGGAGCGGCCGAGGACGCTCGCGTGCCCCGACGTCGCGGGGGTCAGGCCGCCGAGGACCCGCATGGCCGTCGTCTTCCCGGCGCCGTTGGGGCCGAGGAAGCCGGTCACCTGTCCGGGGCGCACGGCGAAGGAGATGTCGTCGAGGGCAGTGAAGTCGCCGTAGCGCTTCGTCAGTCGTTCCACTGTGATCATGCCGAGCAGCCTGTCGGCTCCGACCCCGGCCGGCCATGGGGGTCGGACCTGACCCGACCCTGACCCGACCCCGACGACCCCGACGCCGACGGGGGCGGGCAGCCGGCGGTCAGGCGTCGGACCAGCCGGCGAGCCGGCCACCCCGGCTGACCTGCTCGAGCCGCCCCTCGACCCGGTCGCGCAGGGCCGCGGTCGTGACGACGAGGAGCTGGTCCCCGTGCCGGAGCACCTCCTGGTCGCGCGGGACGAAGGACGCGCCGTCGCGGACCACGAGGGCGACATTGGCGCCCCGGGGCAGGCGCAGCTCGAAGACCCGGACCCCGCCGATCCGCGACCGCGGGCCGATGTGGACCTCGAGCAGCTCCGCCCCGACGTCGTCGAGCGGTGTCGCGTCGACGGCCAGGTCGACGCGGTGGTGGGACGCGTCGACGCCCAGGCGCCGCGCCACCCAGGGCAGCGTCGGCGCCTGGACGAGGGTGAAGACGACGACGAGGACGAAGACGAGCTCGAACATCCAGTCCACCCCGGGGGTGCCGGCCGTCACCGGGACCGTGGCGAGGACGACGGGCACGGCGCCGCGCAGGCCGGCCCACGAGAGGAAGGCCTGCGTGCGCCACGGCAGCCGGAACGGGGTGCAGGACACGATGACCGACAGCGGTCGCCCGAGGAGGAGCAGGGCGGCACCGACGACGAGCGCCGGCACCAGCTGGTCGGCGAACCCGCTCGGCGACGCGAGCAGGCCGAGGAGCACGAAGAGGCCGATCTGGGCCATCCAGCCGAGCGCGTTCGCGAAGCCCAGCACCGCCGGTCGGTGCGGCAGCCGCTGGTTGCCGAGGACGAGGGCGGCCAGGTAGCAGGCGATGAAGCCCGAGGTGTGGAGGACGTCGGCGGCGCCGTAGGAGAGGACCGCGACCGAGACCACCCCGATGGCGAACAGCGCCGAGGAGGTCGTCGCCACGAGCCGGAGTAGGCGCGCGCCGAGCCACCCGATCGCCAGCCCGATCGCGGCACCACCCGCCAGCTCAGCACTCGCGACGAGGATGAGCTGCCACCACGGGTCCGGCACATGGTCGGGGGCCAGGTTGGCCGCGAGGGCGGTGACGAGGAGCACGACGGGCGCGTCGTTGAACCCCGACTCCGCCTCGAGCATCCCGGAGATCGGTCGCGGCAGCGGCACCCGCCGCAACACCGAGAAGACGGCGGCGGCGTCGGTCGAGGCGAGGACCGCGCCGACGAGGAAGGACACCTCCAGCGGCCAGCCGAGGAAGAGGTGGGCGGCGACGCCGACGACGACGACGCTGACGACGACCCCCACGGTCGCGAGCACGGCGGCGGGTGCCACCGAGGACCGGATGCCGGACCACCGCGTCGTCACCCCGCCCTCGATGAGGATGAGGACCAGGGCCGAGTACCCGAGCACCTGCGTCAGCTGTTCCGAGTCGTAGTCGATGCCGAACCCGGACTCCCCGAGGGCCAGCCCGATGCCGAGGTAGATGAGCAGGGAGGGCAGCCCGGACCGGACCGAGAGCCGCACGGCCGCCACCGCGACGACGAGCACCGCGCTGCCCAGGAGCAGCGCGAGGGCGAGGTCCTCGAGCGTGAACCCGCCCGGCACGGCGTCGCCGCTCGTGACGAGCGACCAGGGCGGGGGCACGGGACCATCCTCGTGTCGGGGGTGGGGGGTGTCCTAGTCTCGCAGGGTGAGCCGTGCCACCGTCGTCCGTCGCGTG
Source organism: Phycicoccus sp. (assembly GCA_035702545.1). Lineage (GTDB taxonomy): Bacteria > Actinomycetota > Actinomycetes > Actinomycetales > Dermatophilaceae > DASSQJ01. Next base: position 8,835 of record DASSQJ010000375.1, on the reverse strand, counting down.
CTCCTGGGACTGGTCGCCGTCATCGTCGTCGCGTCGGTGGTTCTCGGGGTCGTCGTCTACTCCACGGTGCGCAGCTCGCTCCCCACGACCTCCGGGGACGCGACGATCCCCGGCCTCGCCGGCGACGTCACGGTCCTGCGCGACGGCAGCGGCATCCCGCACCTCTACGGCGACAGCGTCGTCGACCTCGCCCGGGCCCAGGGGTACGTCCACGCCCAGGAGCGGTTCTTCGAGATGGACCTGCGCCGCCACATCACCGCGGGCCGGCTCTCCGAGCTCGTCGGCGAGAGCGGGCTGGAGACCGACAAGGTCATCCGGACGATGGGCTGGCGGCGGATCGCCGAGGAGGAGCTGCCGACGCTCGCCCCCGAGACGCGCCGGGTCCTCCAGGCGTACGCCGACGGCGTCAACGCGTACCTGCGCGGCCGCAGCCCGGGAGAGGTCTCCCTCGAGTACACGGTCCTCGGCCTCCAGCTCCCGCTGGGCGAGATCGAGGACTGGTCCCCCGTCGACAGCCTCGCGTGGCTCAAGGCGATGGCCTGGGACCTGCGGGGCAACTACGACGACGAGCTGGCCAGGGCCCGGCTCAGCGGGCGGTTGTCCGCCAAGCAGATCGCCGAGATCTACCCCGCGTACGACTCGGACGCGCACCCGCCGATCCTCTCCGCCGACGAGTGGTCCCTCGCCGGCTCGCCGGCCCTCGCCTCCTCGGCCCTGCCCAGCGCGCTCACCACGAGGCCCGCCGGCCCGGCACCCGCGGCCGCGACGTCCGGCGTCGCTCCGCCCGCCCCCGCGGCCGACGTCGCGGCGGAGACGACGACGCCCGGGGCGAAGGCCGCGTACGCGGCTGTGCAGCGCGCGCTCGCCGCGGTCCCCGAGCTCGTCGGGCGCGGCGAGGGCATCGGCTCGAACGCGTGGGCCGTGTCGGGGTCGCGCACGACGACCGGCAAGCCGCTCCTCGCCAACGACCCCCACCTCGCCGTCGGCCAGCCCGGCATCTGGATCCAGAACAGCCTCCAGTGCCGGACGGTGACCCCCGAGTGCCCGCTCGACGTCTCCGGGTTCTCCTTCGCCGGCGTCCCGGGCGTCATCATCGGCCACAACGGCCACATCGCCTGGGGGTTCACGAACCTCAACCCGGACGTCACCGACTTCTACCTCGAGCGCGTCGTCGGTGACACCTACCTGCGCGACGGGGAGTGGAAGCCGGTCGAGAAGCGCGAGGAGACGATCAAGGTCGCCGGCGGTGCGGACCAGCGGATCACCGTCCGCAGCACCGTCCACGGCCCGGTCCTCTCGGACGTCATCCCCGACGTCTCGGACGCCGGCGCCCAGGCGCCCACCGCGGACCAGGGCGACCAGGCCGCCCAGGCCTACGCCGTGTCCCTCGCATGGACGGCGCTGACCCCGGGGAAGACGGCGGACGCCATCCTCCAGCTCGACCTCGCGACCGACTTCGCGCAGTTCCGCGAGGCCGCGAAGTCCTTCGCCGTGCCCTCGCAGAACCTCGTCTACGCCGACACCGAGGGCCACATCGGCTACCAGTCCCCGGGGCAGGTGCCGGTGCGGCGGCCCGCCCTCCCGAGGACGCCGCCGGGGTACTGGCCGGCCCCGGGCTGGGACTCCAGCTACGACTGGACGGGGTACGTGGCCTTCGAGGACCTCCCGTGGACCCTCGACCCCAAGGACGGGATGATCGTCACGGCCAACCAGGAGGTGACGGCCGGCCGCTCGCCGTTCCTCACCACCGAGTGGGACGCCGGCTGGCGCTCGACGCGGATCCTCCAGCGGCTCAACGACCTCGACAAGGTCGCGCCGGCCGACATGTCCGCGATCCAGATGGACGACAAGGACCTGTTCGCCGACATCCTCGTGCCCGCCCTGCTCGGCGTCCCCCTCGAGGCCAGCGACTCGGAGACGACGCAGAAGGACCTCCTCGCCTTCACGGAGGAAGCCCGCGAGCTCCTCCGCGGGTGGGACCGGACGACGCCCGCGGCCGACTCCGACGCCTCGGCGGCGGCCGCGTACTTCAACGCGGTGTGGCGCAACCTGTGCGAGCTGCTCTTCGACGACGAGCTGCCGGAAGGGATGAAGGCCGACGGCGGGGCCCGCTGGCGCGCCGCGGTCCAGAACCTGCTCGCGGACCCCAAGAGTGCGTGGTGGGACAACAAGCTGACCCCCAACGTCACCGAGGGCAAGGACGAGATCATCCGTCAGGCGCTCGTCGAGGCCCGCCTCGAGCTGACGCGCGAGCTCGGCAAGGACCCGGCGCAGTGGCAGTGGGGCAAGCTGCACCAGCTGACCCTTCGGCACAAGGTCCTCGGGGCGGACCCGGCGCCGGGGCCGGTCCAGTGGCTCTTCAACGAGGGGCCCTTCGAGATGCCCGGCGGCTCGGCGATCGTCAACGCCAACGGGTGGGACGCCGGCGAGGGCTACGAGGTCACCGCCGGGCCGTCGATGCGGATGGTCGTCGACCTCTCGGACCTCGACGCCTCGACGTGGATCAACCAGACCGGGGTCAGCGGGCACGCCACCGACGGCCACTACGCCGACCAGGTCGACGACTGGGTGGCGGGGCGACAGCGGCCCTGGCCGTTCACCGAGCAGGCGGTGCGGGACGAGGACCCGGAGGTCATGACCCTGCACCCGGAGCGGAAGAGCTAGCCCGACTCGGGCAGCGCCTCGTCGGTGAGCCACCGCAGGCCCTCGGCGGTGAGCACGGCGTCGACGACGGCGTCGTGGGGCTGCCGGGGGAGCGGTGCGTCGTCGGGCTCCACGACCTCGCCGGGATGGAGCAGCACGACGACCCGGACGCCGCTCCGGCGGCGGGGCAGCGCACGGTCGTAGCAGCCACCGCCCTGGCCCATACGCGTGCGGTAGGTGTCGACGGAGAGCCCGGGGGCGAGGACGAGGTCGGCCAGCGCGGGGGCGTCGCGGCCCAGCGGCGCCTCGTGTGGGTCTGCGGCGTCGTACCAGTCGAGGTCGAGGTCCGGCTCGGTGATGGGAAGGAGGACCCGGATGCCGCGCGCGGCGAGTGCGGCGTTCATCTCCCGGGTCGGGGGCTCGCCGGGCACGGACGCGTACGAGAGCACCACCGACCCGGGCCCGAGGCCGAGCCGGTCGACGAGGCGGAGGGCTCCGGCGGTGAGCGCCCGCCCGTCGGCGGCGGTGTCGCGCGATGCGGCGAGGGAGCGTCGGGCGGCGCGCAGGGCGCGGCGGCGCTCGACCTTGGCTGGGTCCCGGTCCATCCCGGCATCGTAGGGTGGCGCCATGACGAGCGACGCCGCGGAGGCGGCCGTGGCGGCGATGCGTGCGGCCGGGGTCCCCGACGTGGCGGTCCGCGTCTTCGCCGCCTACCACGACCAGCTGCGGCAGCACGTCACGGGCACCATCCCCGAGGCGAGCGTCACCCCGCTCACCGACGTCCCCCGGCTCGACGACGAGCCGGTGGGCGACGAGGAGGTCCGGGCGGCGCTCGACGCCACGGTCGTCCTCAAGCTCAACGGGGGGCTCGGGACGAGCATGGGGGTCCCCGGACCCAAGAGCGCGCTCGAGGTCCGCGACGGCCGGACCTTCCTCGACGTCGTCGCGGAGCAGGTGCTCGCCCTGCGGGCCCGGCACGGGACCCGCACCCCGCTGCTCCTCATGAACTCGTTCCGCACCCGGGACGCCTCGCTCGAGATCCTCGGGCGCCACGCCGACCTCGCGGTCGACGGGCTCCCGCTGGACTTCCTCCAGCACAAGGAGCCGAAGCTGCGGGCCGACACCCTCGCTCCGGTCCGCTGGCCGGAGGACCCCGAGCTCGAGTGGTGCCCCCCCGGCCACGGCGACGTCTATGTCGCGCTGTGGGCAAGCGGCCTGCTCGACCGCCTCCACGACCTCGGCTACCGGCACCTCTTTCTCTCCAACGCCGACAACCTCGGGGCGACGTGCGACGGCGCCATCCCGGCGTGGATGGCGGCCCGCGACGTGCCGTACCTCGCCGAGGTGTGCCGCCGGACCGTCAACGACCGCAAGGGCGGCCACCTCGTGGTGCGCCGCTCCGACGGGCGCCTCGTGCTGCGGGACAACGCCATGGTCGAGCCGGGCGAGGAGGAGGCCTTCCAGGACGTCGGCCGGCACCCGTACTTCCACACGAACAACCTCTGGGTCGACGTCGAGGCGCTGCTCCGGCGGCTCGAGGAGAGCGACGGCGTCCTCGGCCTGCCCATCATCGTCAACCGCAAGACCGTCGACCCGACCCGCCCGGACTCCACGCCGGTCATCCAGGTCGAGTCCGCGATGGGTGCCGCCATCGAGCTGTTCGAGGGGGCGCGCGCCGTCGAGGTGGACCGGTCGCGGTTCCGCCCGGTGAAGACGACGAACGAGCTGCTCCTCGTCCGCAGCGACCTCTACCGGATCACCGACGAGGGGGTCGTCGAGTCGACGACCGAGCGGCCCGAGCCGTTCGTCGACCTCGCCGAGCCGTACCGCCTCCTCGCCGGGTTCGAGGAGCGCTTCCCCCGGGGCGTCCCCTCCCTGCGACTCTGCTCGAGCCTGCGGGTCGAGGGGGACACCACCTTCGGGGGCGGGGTCGTCTGCGTCGGTGACGTCCGGGTCGCGGCGGGGACGACGACCGTGCCCGACGGCGCGGTCCTCGACGGCGCCGGACCGGCCGACGACGGGCTGACGGGAGGGCGGGCGTGATGCGCAGCGTCGAGGAGCACCGGGCAGCGGTCCTCGCCCTCGTGCCCCTGCTGTCGGCCGAGCGGGTGCCGGTCGGCTCGGCCCTCGGGCGGGTCCTCGCCGACGACGTCGTCGCCGCGGTGGACCTCCCCGGCTTCGACAACTCGGCGATGGACGGGTACGCCGTGCGGTCCGCGGACCTGCTCGGGGCCGCCGGGGGCTCGCCCGTGCGGCTCCCGGTGGACGGTGACGTCGCGGCCGGCGACACCCGTCGTCACGCCTTGGCTCCCGGCCGGACGCTGCGCATCATGACCGGCGCGCCGATGCCCGAGGGCGCCGACGCCGTCGTCCCCGTCGAGCTCACCGACGGGGGCGCCACCGAGGTCGCGCTGCGGCTCGAGCCGGAGCCCGGGCGCCACGTCCGCCGACGCGGCGAGGACGTGAGGGCCGGCACCGTCGTCCTCGCCGCCGGGTCCCGGCTCGGTCCCGGGCACGTCGCGCTCGCTGCCGCCGCCAACGTCGCGGAGGTCACGGTGCGGCGCCTGCCCCGGGTCGCGGTCGTCTCGACCGGTGACGAGCTCGTGCCGCCGGGGTCGGCGCTGGCCCACGGCCAGATCGTCGACTCGAACAGCGTCATGCTCCGCGCCCTCGTCGAGGCGGCAGGCGCGCAGGTGGCCTCCTCGACCCACCTCGCCGACGATGCCGACGCGGTGCGCGCCTTCTTCGACGACCCCACCGGCGACCCGGACCTCGTCATCACGAGTGGCGGGGTCTCCATGGGCGTCTACGACACCGTCAAGGAGGTCCTGACCGCCGACGGTGGGGTCGAGTTCGTCAAGGTGGCGATGCGCCCGGGGATGCCCCAGGGCTGCGGGGTCGTCGGCCCCCGGCGCGTCCCCGTCGTCACCCTCCCCGGGAACCCGGTGAGCTCCCTCGTCTCCTTCCACGTCTTCGTCCTCCCTGCCCTGCGCGCGATGGTCGGCCTCGACCCCGTCGGGGAGTCGTTCGAGGCGACCGCCGGCTCCTCGTGGCCGAAGGTCGCCGGCCGCGCCGAGATGACCCGGGTCGTCGAGGAGGACGGTGTCGTGCGCCCGTCCGGCGGGCAGGGCTCCCACATGCTCGGGGCGCTCGCGGTCGCGACCGCGCTCGCCGTCGTCCCGGCCGAGGCCTCGGCCGTCGAGGCCGGGGACCGGCTGACCTGCTTCCCGCTGCTCGGAGGGGACCGGGCCCGTGGCTGAGCACCGCGAGGCGCCGGCCCTGACCCACGTGCGCGCCGACGGCACGGCGCACATGGTCGACGTGTCGGCGAAGGCCGTGACCGCCCGGCGGGCCGAGGCCCGGGGACGGGTGCTCCTCTCGCCCGAAGCGGTCGCCGCGCTGCGTGGGGGCGCCGTGCCGAAGGGCGACGCCCTCGCCGTCGCCCGCATCGCCGGCATCCAGGCGGTCAAGCGGACGCCTGACCTCGTCCCGCTCGCCCACCCCGTCGCCGTCCACGCCGTCGAGGTCGACCTCGAGGTTGCCGACGACGGTGTCGACATCCGGGCCGAGGCGCGCACCGCAGACCGCACCGGCATCGAGATGGAGGCGCTGACCGCCGTCTCGGTGGCCGCCCTCGCCCTCATCGACATGGTCAAGGCGGTCGACCGGCACGCGCGCATCACCGACATCCGGGTGACGGCGAAGTCCGGGGGTCGGTCCGGGGACTGGGAGGAGGACCGCGGATGACCGCCGCGCCGGACCTCACCGGCCGCTGGGCCGCGGTCGTGACCTGCTCCACCCGTGCCGCGCAGGGGGTCTACCCCGACCGGGGCGGGGCGCTCATCGTCGAGGCACTGCGCGAGTGGGGCTGCACCGTCGAGGACCCCGTCATCGTCCCCGACGGGCCCCGCGTCGGGGAGGCGCTGGCTGCAGTGCTGGCGACCGTGCCCGACCTCGTCCTCACGACCGGTGGCACCGGGCTCTCCCCGACGGACCGGACCCCGGAGGCGACCCGTCCGCTCCTCGACCGCGAGGTCCCCGGTCTCGCCGAGGCGATCCGGGCCCGCGGTGTGGCCCAGGGCGTCCCCACGGCGGCCCTCTCGCGCGGGCTCGCCGGCCTCGCGGGGAACACCCTCGTCGTCAACCTCCCCGGCTCCACCGGCGGGGTGCAGGACGCCCTCGCGGTGCTCGCCGAGGTCCTCCAGCACGCCCTCGACCAGGTCCGGGGCGGCGACCACTGATGTGGGCGCGATTGCTGGGGCGGCGCCCGGAGGGGGCGTCGGCGCCGACCGCCCCAGACGTCCCTCCGGGGTGGCAGTGGCCGGTGCGCCTCGCCGGACGCACGCCGACAGGGGTCGACATCGTCCTGCGCCCGCTGGCCGTCGGTGACGGCCAGACGTTCCAGAGCGTCCGCCGGGCCAACGCCGCGTGGCTGGAGCCGTGGGACGCCACCTCGCCGGACCCGGCCGCCCCGGTCCGCTCCTTCGAGGAGCTCGTCGCCGCCTACGACGCCGACGCGGCCGCGGGGCGCGCGCTGCCGCTCGTCATCGAGGTCGACGGCCGGCTCGTCGGCCAGGTCAACGCCGGCACGATCGTCCTCGGGTCGTTCCGGTCCTGCTACGTCGGCTACTGGGTGAGCCGGTCCGTCGCCGGCCGGATGGTCGTGCCCACCGCACTGGCCCTCGTCGGCGACCACCTGTTCGGCCGAATCGGGTTGCACCGCATCGAGATCAACATCAGGCCGGAGAACGAGGCGAGCCTGTCGGTCGTCCGCAAGCTGGGGTTCCGCGAGGAGGGCCTGCGGCCGCGCTACCTCCACATCGCGGGGGCGTGGCGGGACCACGTGTCGTTCGCCCTGACGACCGAGGACCTCGGTGGGGAGACGTTCCGGGAGCGGCTGACCCGTCTGACACAGCCGTCACAGGAGTCACTTGCGCGACACACCGACCCGGGTCCGAGACCGGATGCGGGCCCGCGCCTACCGTCGTAGCCGTGCGCTCGCCGTCCAGCCTCATCTTCCTCGTCCTGCTCGGGGTGTGGGCTGCCTACTTCCTCCAGTACTGGATCCGCCGGCGCGACCACCTCGCCACCGCCCGCACCGTCGAGCAGCTGAGCGACGCGATGCGCGTCCTCGAGGCGCGCGACGCGAGCCCCCGCACCGAGGGGACGGACACCGGCCGCCGGACGTGGAACCTCCACCCCGCTGCGGCGTCCCGTCCTCGCGTCTCCCAGCCCGTCACCCCCGCAGCCCACTCCGAGCCGCCACGCTGGGTCACCGCCGCCCAGGCGCCCGCCCCCGCAGGACGCGTGCCGGCGCCGGCCGCCCCGCCCATCCCGCGACGCGTCCGTCCCGGCCGCCGGCTCCGCGCCGCGCTGCTGCTCGTCGCCCTCGTCGAGCTCGCCGTCATCGGCGTCCTCGTCCCATTGGGGATGCTTACCGTGTGGGCCCTGGCCCCTGCAGGCGTCGCCCTCGTCGCCGCCTTCGCCTACGTCCGCGCGGGTGTCCGGGCGGAGCGGGCCCTGCGGGAGGCCCGCCGCCGTCGTCGCGCCGAGGAGGCGCCCCGCCGTGCTGCCGCCGCCCCCGCTCCGGCCGCGTCGCGTCCGGCGCGGCCCGCTCGTGCCCGGCGCTCCGGGACAGTGAGCCAGCCGGCGGCCGTGGTCGAGTCGGACGTGCAGATGACCGCTGACGGCCTTGTCGCAGAGCCCGACTCCGTCGACGAGACCGCCGCTGTGGCGAACGATGCCGACGTCGCCGCCGAGGCGACGCCGACCCCAGAGGTTGCCGCCCCGGAGGTCGAGCCGGAGCCGGAGGTGCGCTACGTCCACCTCGTCGACGAGGACGACATCCCGCTGACCTGGGACCCCGTCCCTGTGCCCCGGCCGACCTACACGATGAAGGCGCGCGCCGAGCGCCCCGAGGTCCCGCCGGCGGCGGTCACGCCCGACCCCGAGCCGGTGGCCCTCCCCGAGGACCCGGCGTACGACGAACGGCGCGTCGCCGGCGCCTGACGCGTGCGCGGCAGGGCGGCCTCAGCGGCTGCTCGTCACCCCGTCCGCGTTCCCCGCGGCCTCGGTGCGCTCCTCGACGTCCTCCGCCTCCTCCTCGGCTCGGACGGCCTCCTCCGGGCCGAGCACCTGCTCCGCCGTCCGCGCCGCACCGGGCGTGACGTCGTGCTGGGCCTCCGGTCCGTC
>DASSQJ010000374.1:0-5608 GCA_035702545.1 Phycicoccus sp. | reverse complement strand
CCACCCGGCGAGCTCGGCGAGCAGCCGGGTCGCGGCGGCCCGCCCCACGGCGGCCGGAACCGCGTGGTGGTACCTCGAGCGCTCCGCCGCGTCGGCGCGCTCGACGTCGGCGACGGCGGCCACCCGTCCGGAGAGCGCCGGCTCGGCGCCCTGCACCGTCACGACGACGGCGTCGGCGAAGCCTGGGGCGTCCTCCGGCCGCTCGACCTCGACCCGCATCGGTCGCCCGTGCCGCGCCGGGGCCGGCAGGCCGCGCGCCGGCGACCCCCCGAAGGCACCGAGGACGTCCGCCTGGATGTCGAGCAGCGCGTCGCTCACGCTGTCGACGGCCCGGGCCGTCGCGACGTCGTTCGCGAAGCGCCCCCGGTGGACGGCGACCCGCAGGTCGCCTCCGGGGGTGACGAAGGCGACCCGGATGTTGGCCTCCCCGGCCCCGCGCCGGTCCTCGTAGCGGACGAGGTGCGTCGCGGACCCGTCCGCCGTCCGGAGGGCGCAGACGGCGTGCGCCGTGGCGGCGTCGAAGAACACCTCGAAGCCACCGGACGTGCGCAGCGACGTCCCACGCTGGCGCAGCACGTCCGCGGCGCGGAGGAGCCGAACCGCGTCGACGGCATCGTCGGCGAGCTCCGCCTGGGGGCCGTCCTCCGCCTCCAGCCACGCGAAGGCGTCCTCGTGGTCGACGCGCCGCCGCAGCACGTCGTCCGGGAACGGCGCCGCCGGGCCCGTGGCGGTGGCGGTGCCCCGGTGCGCCGCCAGCGGGGTCGCGACGACGGAGCGCACCCGGGCACGCAGGGCCGGTCGGTCGTCGAGGACCTCGGCGGGGACCACCGACTTGCTGTGGGCGACGACGAGGGCGAGCAGCTCGCGGACGAGGGTCTCCTGCGTGACCGCGAGGGGGGCGTCCGCCGCGACCCGGGCGACCCGGGCCCCGACGTCCGTCCCCCCGAGCAGGTGGGCGACGAGCCCGTCGACGTCGGTGCCGAACGCCGCGTGGGCCGCGTACTCGGCGTGGGTGCGGCGACCGGTGGGCGAGAGGTCCACCATCCCGATGTCGTGGAGGTAGGTCTGAGCAAGCCCCAGCTGGGCCACGAAGCGCCGTCGCGCCGGCGGGCGGGCGGCGAGGAGCACCCCGTCGACGGTGTCCAGAAGCTGGAGGAGCCCGGCGGCGACGTCCCGCACGTGGACGACGCCGTGGTCGGCGAACATCGCCGGGTGGTGCCCCGGGTCGTCGAGGAAGAGCGGGTCGTCGAGCAGCACCTCGAGGCTCGCGCGGGTCGCGATCGGGCGCCACAGCCGCTCCTCGAGGGCACGCCGGACGCCCTCGGGGAGGTAGTCGTCCACCGCCTCGGCCGCCCGCTCCTCCATCCTCGGCACGCTAGGGCCGCCCGTCGGCGCCGACAATGACCCGGTCGGGCCCCCCAGGCCCCCGGCCTGCTCAGTCCTCGACGACGACGCCGAGCGCCCGGAGGACGCCGCCGGCACCCGCCGCGTCGATCCGAAGCCCCCGGACCCGGTTGTCGGCCGGGTCGAGGACGTACCCGCTCGACCCGACGAGGCTCGCCTCCCGCAGGTCGGTCCCCGCGAAGGTCGCCGCGGTGAGGTCGCAGCCGGTCAGCTCGGCGCGTCGCAGGTCCGCCCCGGCGAGGTCCACCTCGCGCAGCGAGCAGTCGACGAGGCGCGCCCCGGGCGCGGCGGCGTCACGGAACGAGCCGAGGTCGAGCCGGCAGCGCTCCATGTCCCACGGCCGGGCGGACAGCGGTGCCGGGGCGGCACTTCCCCAGGCCACGGCGAGCGCCTTGCAGTCGATGAACCGGCAGTCCTGGAACCGGGAGCCGTCGAGGACCGCCATCGTGAGGTTGCACCCGGTGAAGGTGCAGTCGGTGAACGTGCACCCGCGGAGGACCGCCTTCTCGAGGACGCAGCCGTCGAGGCGGCAGGCCTCGAGCTCGACCCCCTCGATCACCTCCCCCGGGGCCAGGCCCTCGGAGAGGTCGAGGTCGGCCGCGTAGCCGTCGTGCCCGGCGAGGCGCTCGAGGAGGGAGCCCGCGCTCATCCGTGGGCGTGCCGGGCGGCCAGCGCCCGCAGCTCGTCGACTGCGGCGGCGGCGGACTCGGCACCGTACACGGCCGACCCGGCCACGAAGACGTCCGCACCTGCCTCCGCGCACTGGCCGATGGTGTCCGCGGAGACCCCGCCGTCGACCTGGACCCAGATCTCGCCGCCGTGGCGCCGGACCGCCTCGCGGACCTGCCGCACCTTGGGCATCTGGTCGGCCATGAACGACTGGCCCCCGAAGCCCGGCTCGACCGTCATGACGAGGACCATGTCGACCTCGGGGAGCAGGTCCTCGTACGGGGCGAACGGGGTACCCGGCTTGACCGCGAAGGCTGCTCGAGCCCCCGCGGACCGGATGGCCCGGGCCGTCGCCACGGCGTCGCGGACGGCCTCGACGTGGAAGGTGACCGACTTCGCCCCGGCCTCCGCGTAGCCCGGGGCCCAGCGGTCCGGGTCCTCGATCATCAGATGGCAGTCGATGGGGACCGGCGAGACGCGGAGCAGCGCCTCGACGACCGGCAGGCCGAGGGTGAGGTTCGGGACGAAGTGGTTGTCCATGACGTCGACGTGCGCCCAGTCCGCGTTCGAGACCGCCTCGAGCTCGGACTGGAGGTTGGCGAAGTCGGCCGAGAGGATCGACGGCGAGATGAGCACGGCGGCCACCCTAGCGAGGCAGCGGCTCGCGGCATCCCCGGTCGAGGTGATGCCGCCCGGCTGTCGTTGCGTCCTCACCCCGGCCCGGCGGGGCGGCGGCGCAGCAGGGCGAGGAACATGGCGTCGGTGCCGTGGACGTGCGGCCAGAGCTGGACGTAGGGGCCGTCGCCGAGGTGGGGCAGCGGGTCACCGGCAGCGTCACGGACCAGCGGGCGAGCGTCGAGGACCTCGACGTCGGGCCGCTTCTTGAGGACGTCGGTGACGACGAACCGGGTCTCCGCGACGTGCGGGCTGCACGTCGCGTAGGCGACGACCCCGCCGGGGGCGACCGCGTCCAGCGCGGAGGCGAGCAGGGCCCGCTGCAGCGGCCCGAGGGTGGCGAGGTCGGCCGGCTGCCGGCGCCACCGCGCCTCCGGCCGGCGGCGGAGCGCCCCGAGCCCGGTGCACGGCGCGTCGACGAGGACGCGCGCGTAGGCCTCCGGCTCCTCCTCGCCGAGCTCGCGGCCGTCGGCGGTCCGCACCTCGACGGTGCGACCGAGTCCGGCGGCCCGCTCGGCGAGGGCGCCGAGGGTCTGGCGCACGAGGTCGGCCCGGTGCGGGCTGACCTCGACGGCGACGAGGTCGGCCCCGGCGTCGAGGGCGAGGCCGCCGAGGACGCCGGCCTTGCCGCCCGGACCCGCGCAGAGGTCGAGCCAGCGAGCCGGCAAGCCTTCCGCCACCTCGGTCGCGGCGAGCGCCAGGGCCAGGTGCTGCGACCCCTCGTCCTGGACGGCGGCCCGCCCCTCGCGGACGGCGGGGACCGCGCCGGGGTCGCCGCCACGCAGGACGACGCCGATCGGCGACCCGGTGCTGGGCTCGGCGTCGGCGGCGTCGAGCAGCTCGGCGACGGTCGAGAGGCCCGGGCGGGCCACGAGGTTGACGCGCGGGGGCACGTTGTCCGCCTCGAGCAGGGCCTCGAGCTCGGCGTCGATCGTCTCGGGCGTGGCCCGGCCGTGGCCGAGGAGGGCCGCCCGGAGCGCGGAGACGACCCACTCGGGATGGGAGTGGCGGACCGCCAGGGCCACGACGCCGCCCCCGGGAGGGGCCACCGCGTCCTGCCACGCCTCGAGGTCGCGCTCGGCGACCCGGCGGAGCACGGCGTTGACGAAGCCGGCCGCCCCCTGGCCGGCGACGCTGCGGGCGAGCCCGACGGTCTGGTCGGCCGCGGCGTGGGGCGGCACCCGCATCGAGAGGAGCTGGTGGCAGCCCAGGCGCAGGACGTCGAGCACCTGGGGGTCGATCCGCTCGACGGGACGGTCCGCGGCGACGGCGACGACCGCGTCGTAGAGGCCCTGCCACCGCAGCGTCCCGAAGGCGAGCTCGGTGGCGAACGCGGCGTCCCGCCCCTCGAGGCGGCGCCGGCGCAGGATCACGGGCAGCTCGAGGTTCGCGTACGCCCCGTCGGCCACGGCCCGCAGCAGCGTGTACGCGGCGAAGCGGGTCGGCTCGGCGCGGCGGGTGCGCTCCGAGGGTGCGGTGGCGGAGCGGCGGCGGGGGCCGCGGCCGGCGGGTCGGGCAGGTCGGTCGGGCACCCGAGGAGGCTAACGGTGCCGGCGGCGGACCCACATCCCCTCCCGGAGCGGACACGCACCGTCCGCATCCGGCCCTAGCGTGGGGTCATGGCTGAGGACGGGATGCGGCACCTCGACGGGGTCCGGCTCGAGGAGGCCCGCCTGCACGGCGGGCGGGTGCGGGACGTGCTCGCCGAGGACCTCGAGGTGCAGGACGTGCTCCTCGACCGGGTGGACGTCCGCGACGCGATGCTGCGCGACGTCCGGTTGCGCGGGGTCGAGCTCCAGCGGGTCGAGATCAGCGGCGAGGTCGAGGAGGTCACCGTCAACGGCGTCGACATCGGCCCGCTCGTCGAGGCCGAGCTCGACCGCAGGTACCCCGACCACGCGGCGATGCGCCCGACCGACGCCGACGGGTTCCGGCACGCGTGGGACGTCGTCGAGGACCTGTGGGGAGGCACGGTGGAGCGGGCCCGGCGGCTCGACCCGAACCTCCTCCACGCCTCCGTCGACGGCGAGTGGTCGTTCACCGAGACCCTGCGGCACCTCGCCTTCGCCACCGAGTGCTGGGTCGCGCGCGCCGTCCTCGGCGAGCCGGCCCCGTGGCACCCGCTGTCCCTGCCGTGGGACGGGATGCCCGACACGCCCGGGGTGCCGCGCGACCGCGAGAGCCGGCCGGACCTCGACACCGTCCTCGCCCTCCGCGCCGACCGGATGGACGTCGTGCGCCGGCTCGTCGAGCGGCTCGGCGATGCCGACCTCGACCGCGAGGTGACCGTGCCCGATGGGCCCGGCTGGCCGCCCGAGGGGGAGACGCTCACGGTGCGCCACGCCCTGCGCGTCGTCCTCAACGAGGAGTGGTGGCACCGCCGCTTCGCCGAGCGCGACCTCGACGCCCTCGAGCGCCGCGGCTGACCCGAGGGCCGATCCACCGGTCGAGATGATGACGCGCGGAAATCCACGCGCTGACACCTCGACCGACCGGCACCTCCCGTTGGGTCGAGGTGATGACGCGCGGAAATCCACGCACTGACACCTCGACCGCCGGGGCCGGCGGCGCTCGGCGAGCCCTCGACGCCCTGGTCGACGGGGACTGAGCCTCACCCCAGCCGTTCGCCCGGCGCGACCCGCACGCCGCGCGCCCAGTCGGCGGCCGGCATCGGGCGCTTGCCCGGCGGGACGACGTCCCCCAGCTCCACCGGGCGCGAGGCGGTGCCGACGTGGACCGAGCGCTTCGTGACGTGGAGCTCGCCGGGAGCCAGGTCGCCCACCTCCCCGGACGGCCCCACCGGGCGCAGCGCCCCCAGGCGGAGGCGGTCGCCCCGGAAGGTCGTCCACGCGCCGGGGGC
>DASSQJ010000373.1:0-7213 GCA_035702545.1 Phycicoccus sp. | reverse complement strand
CCGGCCGGCGAGGAGCGGGCGCTGAGAGCGCGGGCTGGGTGGCCGCGACGGTGCGGGCGCGGGCGATGAGCCGGCGCCGGCTCGGCCGCGAGGCCGTCCGCGAGCTCGCCGGTGCCCCGGACCTCCAGGGCGCCCTCGGGCGGCTCGTGCGCTCGCCGTACGGCCGCGAGGTCCGCGTCGGGATGACCCTCGCCGAGGCGGAGCGGGCCGTCGTCGCCGCCGCGGTGTGGAACGTCCGGGTGCTCTCCGGCTGGCTGCCGCGCGAGGGGGTCCGGATGCTGCGCGTCCTCGTCAGCCCGGTCGAGGTGGCGGACGTCGTCGACCACCTCGAGCACCTCTCCCGCGGGGCGCCGGGGCCCGGCCCGGTGCCCTTCCGCCTCGGGGCGCTGGCGACGGCCTGGCCGCGGCTGGCGGGGACGACGACCCCGGACGAGCTGCGCGCCGCGCTCGCCGTGTCCCCGTGGGGGGACCCGGGAGGGACCTCCCCCCGCGAGGTGGCCCTCGCCCTGCGGCTCGCCGCGTGCGACCGCATCGCCTCTGCGGTGCCTGCCGCCTCGGGCTGGGCGACCGGGTCGGCCGCGCTCCTCCTCGCGCGCGAGCTGGCCGCGGGCCGCCCGCTGCCGCCGCGGGTCCGGGAGGACGTCGCCGCGGTGCTCGGGACGGACGTGGCCGAGGTCCCCACCCTGGCCGCGCTGCCGGCTGTCCTGCCTCGTGGCGCGGCCCCGGCGCTCGCCGGCGTCTCGGGGCCCGAGGACCTCTGGCGCGCCGAGGCCCGGTGGTGGACCGCCGTCGAGCGGGACGCCTTCCGCCTCGCGCGTGGGTCGAGGCCGGGACCGGACAGCCCCGTCGCGGCCGTCGCGCTGCTCGCCGTCGACGCCTGGCGGGTGCGGGCGGCCCTGGAGAGTGCCGCCCGCCACGGCCGGGCACTGGAGGACTTCGATGCGGTGGCGTGAGTCGCTGAGCCCGGTCGCGATGCAGCGGGTCGCCCTCGTCGCGCCGCGCGAGGCGCTCCGGGGCCTCCTCGTCGACGTGGCCGACTCGGGCACCGTGGAGGTCGACCGGGGTCCGGGGGAGGCGGCGGACGCCAGGACGGAGGGCCCGGCCGACGCCGTGCTCCGGCGGATGGCCCCGGGCGCGCCCACACCGGTCCTCTCGCCGGACCCCCCGGACCTCGAGGGCTGGGAGCGGGAGGGCCGCGCCGACCTCGTCGCCGGGGAGGCCGAGCTGGAACGGGTCGCCGCCACCGCGGTGACGCGGGGCAGCGTCGCCGCCGTCCTCGGCTGGGCACCGGCGGGGGCGGTCGGGCCGCTCGCCGAGCGCGCTGCCGGCCGCGGCGGGGCGGTCGTCCCGCTGCGGCACCCGCCGGGGGAGCAGCCGCCGACGCTGCTCGCCGAGGAGGGCGCCGGCCGGGAGTTCGCCCCCCTCGTCGAGACGTACGCGACCGTCCCGTACGTCGACGTCAACCCCTCCCTGCTCGCCGGGCTCGCCTACGTCGTCATGTTCGGGATGATGTTCGCGGACGTCGGCCACGGGGCCCTGCTCCTCGCCGCCGCCCTCGCCGTCCGCCTCGGCTGGTGGCCCGAGCGGCTGGGACGGCTGCGCCCCGTCTGGGTGTTCCTCGCCGGCGCGGGCGTGGCGAGCATGGTCTTCGGCGCCCTCTACGGCGAGTTCTTCGGGCCCACCGGTGTCATCCCCGTCATCTGGCTCGAGCCGCTCGAGCACCCCGTCGAGCTGCTCGCCGCCGCGGTGGCCGTCGGGGCCGTCCTCCTCGCCGGGGCGTACGCGCTCGGCACCGTCAACCGGTTCCGGGAGGGCGGCTGGCGGGCCGCGGTCTACGCGCCGTCGGGCCTCGCCGGGTCGGCGGTGTTCCTCGGGCTCGGCGCGGTCGTCGGCGGGGCCTACGCCGGATGGGGGTGGCTCACTGCCCTCGGGATCGTCCTCGGGACGGCCGGGCTCTCCGTCGCGGCCGTGGGCCTCTACGTCGCCGCGGGCGGTGGCGGTGCGGGGGCCGCCGAGGCGGCCGTCGAGGTGTTCGACCTCGTCATCCGGCTCGGCTCCAACCTCGTCAGCTTCGCCCGGCTCGCCGCGTTCGGGCTCACCCACGCCGCGCTCGGCCTCGTCATCTGGCAGGGCACGACGGCGCTCTGGGCGTCGGGTGGCTGGGCCCTGCTCGCCGCGGTCGCGGTCTTCCTCCTCGGCAACGCCCTCGCCTTCGCGCTCGAGGGCCTCGTCGCCGCCATCCAGGCCCTGCGCCTGGAGTACTACGAGCTGTTCTCCCGGATCTTCGACGGCGTCGGGCGCCCCTTCCGGCCCTGGCGCATCCCGCTGGACCGCCTGGAGGTGCCATGTCCACCTGGCTCATCGCCCTACCCGTCCTCGTCCTCACCGGCGTCGTGACGGCCGGACTGCTGCGGCGGCGCCGCGGGAGGGGGCTCGTCCTCGTGCTCGCGGTGGACGGGCTGCTCCTCGCGGCCTCGCTCGTCGTCCTCGTCCTCGCCCTCGGCTCCGGCCCCGCGGTGGCGGCCCCGGTCGCCGCCGCGCTTCCGGCCGCGACGGAGGCCGTCAACGGCTCGGCCCTCATCGGCGCCGCGATCGCCGTCGCCGGCTCCTCGATCGGTGCCGCCATCGCCGTCGCCTACACGGGGTCCGCGGCCCTCGCCGCGATGAGCGAGCGGCCCGAGCTCTTCGGCCGCGCGATGGTCATCGTCGGCCTCGCCGAGGGCATCGCCATCTACGGCCTCATCGTCTCGGTCATCCTCATCGGCAAGGCATGAGCGTCGTCGCCGCCATCGGGAGGCCGTCGGAGGTCGCCGGCTTCGCGCTCGCCGGTGCCGTCGTCCTCTCGGCCCGCACCGAGGCCGAGGCCCGGGCCGCGTGGGCGTCGCTCCCGGACGACGTGGGCGTCGTCGTCCTCACCGAGGACACCGGCCGGGCGCTCGAGGCCGAGCGGGCCCGCCCCCGCGCGCCGCTCACCGTGGTGATGCCGACATGACCGACCTCGCCCTCGCCCAGGTGCAGGCCCTCGAGCCGCTGCGGACGGCGCTGCTCGCCGCGGCCCGGGCGGACGCCGCCACCCGGCGGGCGGCGGCCGATGCGGAGGGCCGGGCCGTCGAGGACGAGGCGGCGGGGCAGGCCACCGCCAGGCGCGCCGAGGCCCGGCGTCGGGGCGCGGCCGACGGTGCGGACCAGCTCGCTGCCGAGCGGTCCGCCGCCGGCCGCCGGGCCCGGGCCGTCCTCCTCCACGCCCAGCAGGTCGCGTACGACCGGGCCCGCGAGGCCGCCGTCACCGCGGTCGCCCAGGTCCTCGCCGGCCCTCCGGCGCGTGACCGGCTCGCCGCCCTCGTCCGCGACGAGCTCGGCCCCGGGGCGCGGGTCCTGGACGCTCCCGGCGGTGGGCTCCTCGGGGAGGCCCCCGACGGGCGGCGGCTCGACGCGTCCGCCGCGCACCTCGTCGACCTCGTCCTCCCGGGCCTCGACGTCGAGCGGCTGTGGGCGCCGTGACCGCGGACCCGCCCCCCACCGGCCGCGTCCTGCGCGTCAGCGGCCCGCTCGTCGAGGCCGACGGGCTCGCCGGGGTCGCGATGGCCGAGATGGTCGCCCTCGGCGCCGGGGGACTGCCGGGTGAGGTCGTCGCCATCGACGGCGACCTCGTGACCCTCCAGGCGTACGAGTACACGGGCGGCCTGGCCGTCGGAGCGCCGGCGATCCCCCTCCACCACCCCCTGACGGCACGCCTCGGGCCGGGGCTGCTCGGGGGCATCGTCGACGGCCTGCTCCGGCCGCTGGGGACCGCGCCGACGTGGCTGACCACCGACGCGCCGCGCCCCGACCCGACCGGGAGCTGGCCGTGGCGCCCCGCGGTGGCCGCCGGGGCCCGCGTCGAGGAGGGCGGCCGGCTCGGGACCCTCGCGGTCGCGGGGGAGCTGGAGTTCCGGGTGCTCGTCCCGCCGGGGGCCGGCGGAACCGTCGACGCGGTCGCCGACGCCGGGCCGAGGACGGCCGACGAGGTCCTCGCCACGGTCGGGGGCACGCCGGTCGCCGCCACGACCTCGTGGCCGGTCCGGCGGGCGCGCCCGGTCCTGGCCAGGCTCGAGGCCGGCGAGCCGCTGCTCACCGGCCAGCGGGTCCTCGACGCCGTCTTCCCCCTCGCCCGGGGCAGCACCGCCGCCGTCCCGGGCGGTTTCGGGACGGGCAAGACGGTCCTGCTCCAGCAGGTCGCGAAGTGGTGCACCGCGGACGTCATCGTCTACGTCGGGTGCGGGGAGCGCGGCAACGAGATGGCCGACGTCCTCGCCGAGCTCGCCCGGCTCGTCGACCCGCGCACCGGGCGGGCGCTGGCCGAGCGGACCGTCATCGTCGCGAACACGTCGAACATGCCGATGATGGCCCGCGAGACGAGCATCTACGCCGGGGTCACCGTCGCCGAGTTCTTCCGGGACATGGGCCTGCACGCCGTCGTCATCGCGGACTCGACGTCCCGGTGGGCCGAGGCGTTGCGCGAGTTCGCCTCCCGGTCGGGGGAGCTGCCCGCGGAGGAGGGCTACCCGGCCTCGCTGCCGTCCGCGCTCGCCGCGTTCTACGAGCGCGCGGGCCGGGTCCGGACCCTCGGGGGGACGGAGGGCTCGGTGACGATCATCGGGGCGGTCTCCCCGGCCGGCGGCGACCTCACCGAGCCGGTGTCCTCGCACACCGAGCGGTTCGTGCGCACCCTGTGGGGCCTGGACCGCGACCTCGCGTACGCCCGGCACTACCCGGCGGTCGGGTGGTCCGGCTCGTTCGCGCGCGACACCGACCGGATCGGCGCCTGGTACGCCGCGTCCGGCGACCCCGAGTGGGCGGGGCGGCGGGCCCGGGTGACCGGCCTGCTGGCGGAGGCGGACCGTCTCGCCGACCTCGCGGACCTCGTCGGCGCCGGGTCGCTGCCGGGTCACGAGCGCGTCGTCCTCCTCGCCGGCCGGCTGCTGCGGGAGGGGGTCCTCCAGCAGAGCGCCCTCGTCGAGAACGACGCCCACTGCTCGGCCGCGAAGACCGCTGCGCTCGTCGACGCCGTCCTCGCCGTCGTCGACCGGTGCAACGCGCTCGTCGACCGGGGGGTCACCGCGGCCGAGCTCGAGGAGCTCGACTGGTCGCCCCTCGTGCGCGCCGCCCAGGAGTGCGGTCCCGACGAGGTGGACCCCGTGCGGGCCCGCCGTGACCTCGTCCTCGAGCGCCTGGGGGCGCTGGCATGAGCGTCGCCCGGCCCCGGCTCCCCGTCGAGTACTCGGGGGTCCACGAGGTCCGCGGCCCGCTGCTCGTCCTGCGCGACGTCCGCGGCGTGGGCTGGGACGAGTTCGCCGTCATCGCGCCGGGGGACGGGGACCGTGCGGGTCCCGCGCGGCACGGGCTCGTCCTCGAGGTGGACCGGGACCTGGCGGTCGTCCAGGTCCTCGAGGGCACCGACGGGCTGGTCCCGGGGCGCACCCGCGTCGCGTTCTCCGGTGAGCCGCTCCGGGTGCCCGTGGGGCTCGGCTGGCTCGGGAGGGTCTGCAACGGCCGCGGCGAGCCCGTCGACGGCGGGCCCCCGGTCCACGGCACCCGGACGGCAGCGGTGGCCGGCAGCCCGCTCAACCCCGTCCACCGCGAACCCCCCGCTGACCCGGTGCTCACCGGCATCTCGGCGATCGACGCGCTGACGACGCTCGTCCGGGGGCAGAAGCTGCCCATCTTCTCGGTCGCGGGGCTTCCACACCTCGAGCTCGCCGCGCAGGTCGCCGCCCAGTCGACGACCGGGGACGAGCCGTTCAGCGTCGTCTTCGCCGGGATGGGCCTGACCCACGCCGACGCCGAGACGGTGCGGTCGGTCCTCGACGAGCGCTCCGCCGCCGGGGAGCTGCTCCTCCTCCTCAACACCGCCGACGACCCCGTCATCGAGCGCGTCCTCACCCCGCGGGTCGCGCTCACCGTGGCCGAGCACATCGCCTTCGAGCACGGCCGGCACGTCCTCGTCGTCCTCGCCGACATGACGAGCTACGCGGAGGCCCTGCGCGAGGTGTCGGCGGCGCGCGGGGAGATGCCGGGCCGCCGCGCCTACCCCGGCTACCTCTACAGCGACCTCGCCTCCCTCTACGAACGCTGCGGTCGGATCCGTGGGGTGCCCGGCTCGGTCACCGTGCTGCCGGTGCTCACCATGCCGGCGGGTGACATCACCCACCCCGTCCCGGACCTCACCGGGTACATCACCGAGGGCCAGGTGGTCCTCTCTCCCGACGTGCACGCCCGGGGGGTCTACCCGCCGATCGACCCGCTCTCCTCGCTCTCGCGCCTCATGCGCGGAGGCGCGGGCCCCGGCCGCACCCGCGAGGACCACCTCGACGTCGCGGCGCAGCTGCTCGCCGCCCTGGCGCGGGCCCGGCAGGTGCGCGAGCTCGCGGAGATCGTCGGGGCGGCGGCGCTCAGCACGACCGACCGCCTGTACGTCGACCTCGCCGGGGAGATCGAACGGCGGCTCGTCGACCAGCAGCGCGGCGAGCGCCGGTCCCTCGAGGACACCCTCACCCGGTGCTGGGAGGTCGTCGAGGTGCTGCCGCGGCGCGAGCTGACCATGCTCTCCGACCGCCTCATCGACACCTACGGCCACGGGGGGAGGTGAGGGCCGTGCCGATCTCCGTGCGGGTGCCACCGGGCCGGGCCGGCCGGATGTGGCTGCGCCGCCGGCTCGCGACGGCGCACCGGGGGAGGGAGCAGCTGGACCGGAAGCTGCGCATCCTCCAGCCCGAGCTGGAGCGGCAGCGGATCCGGGCCGCGCGGGCCCACGAGGAGTGGGAGCGGGCCTGCGCCGAGGTCCGCCGGTGGACGACGCGCACGGCCCTGCTCGGGGGGCAGGACGCCATCCGCCACGCGGCCGCCCGTCAGCCGGCGCGGCTCGAGCTCGAGTGGACGACGTCGATGGGGGTCAGCTACCCGAGCGGCGCCCGGCTCGTCCCACCGCCCGAGCCGCCCGCGGTCGTCGACAACGCCGCGGTCGTCCCCGCCGTCGCCGCCACCGGGACGGCCCTCGCCGCCGGGGTGCTCACCGCGGCCGCGGACGAGGCGGTCCGGCGGATCGAGGCCGAGATCGACGTGACGCGGCGGCGGCTGCACGCCCTCGACAAGCGGTGGCTGCCGTGGCTCTCCGCCGCCCTCGCCGACCTGGAGCTCGGCCTCGAGCAGGCCGAGCACGAGGACGGCATCCGGC
>DASSQJ010000372.1:0-7701 GCA_035702545.1 Phycicoccus sp. | reverse complement strand
CGCGCGCCCGAACGATACCCATGCAAGAGGCCCTCGAGATCGAGATCACGAGGGCCTGACGTGCACTGCTTGCTGGTGGAGCCGCCTGTGGGAATCGAACCCACGACCTATTCATTACGAGTGAATCGCTCTGGCCGACTGAGCTAAGGCGGCAGGCGCCCGGCGGACCGGGCACGCCGGATGAGTATAGGGAGTCCCCGACCGAGGCCGCGAATCCGGCCCGAGCTCAGCAGCGCAGCCCGTCCTTGGGGACCGTGCCCTCGAGGTAGTACGCGTCGACGGCGTCGTCGACACAGGCGTTGGACCGGGTGTAGGCGGTGTGGCCGTCGCCGTCGAAGGTGATGAGCGAGGCCTTGTCGAGCTGCTCGCGCAGTCGCACGGCCCACTCGTACGGGGTCGCCGGGTCGCGGGTCGTGCCGATGACGACGATCGGCCCCGCGCCGGCGGCGTGCACCTCGTGCGGCGTCCCCGTCGCCTTGATCGGCCAGTACCCGCACGTCAACGAGCTCCACATGAGGTAAGGACCCCACGTGGGCGCCACCTTGCTGGCCTCCGCGGCCTCCTTCTCGTGCTCGGGGACCGAGTTGGACTCGGGCTTGTCGAGGCAGTTGACGGCGTAGATGGCCTCCATGATGTTGCCGGCGTACGACCCACCGGGGTTCCGGTCGGCGTACTGGTTGGCGAGCTGCATCAGCGCCGTGCCGTCCCCGGTCTGGGCGTCCCGCATCGCGTCGACGAGGATCCGCCAGCGCTCCGGTTCGTACATCGCCTGCGCGATGCCGAGCGTGGCCCACGCCTCGGTGAGCCGGGGCACCGCGTTGTCGCCGGTTCGAGGCAAGGGGTTCGCGTCGACGGAGGCCAGGAAGTCACGGAGCCCCGTCATCACCGCGTCCGTCGAGTTGCCGAGCGGGCAGTCCCCTTGCTGGGCGCAGTACGCCGCCCACTGGCGGGTCGCCATCTCGAAGCCCTTGGCCTGGCCGAGGTTGACCTCCTCCGCCGTGAGGTCCGGTGCGACGACGCCGTCGAGGACCATCCGGCCCACGTGCTCGGGGAACAGGTCCGCGTAGGTCGCGCCGAGGAAGGTGCCGTAGGACTTGCCGAGGTAGGTGAGCTTCTCCTCGCCGAGGGCCGCCCGGAGCACGTCCATGTCACGGGCCGCGTCCGCGGTGGAGACGTGGGCCAGGAGGGGCCCGGCGTTCTGGCCGCAGGACCGTGCGAAGTCCGCGGAGGTCGCCGCGAACTGCTGCTCCTCGGTCGGGTCGTCGGGGGTGGGGTCGGCGGTGAGGAACCCGTCGAGCTGCTGGTCGGTGACGCAGTCGATCGGCGCGGATCGGTCGACACCACGCGGGTCGAACCCGACGACGTCGTAGGCGTCCCGCACCCCTGAGCCGACGATGACGTCCGCCGCGCGGGCGTAGTCGACACCGGACCCGCCCGGGCCCCCGGGGTTCACGACGAGCGAGCCGATCCGCTTCGACGGCCGGCGGGCCGGGACGCGGAGCACTGCGAGGTCGATCGTGGCACCGTCCGGGGCCTGGTAGTCGACGGGCACCGTGAGCGTCGCGCACTCCGCGCCCGAGCAGTCCGACCAGCTGAGCCGCTGGGTGTAGAAGCGCGCGAGGGCCTCCGAGCCCGGCGGCGGGGGCTGCGGCGTCACGGAGACCGACGGGCGCGCGCCGACGCGGTCGCGCAGCCCGTCGACGAGGGAGCAGCCGGACAAGGTCGTGGCCACGATGGTGAGACCCGCGATCGCGGCGAGGGTTCGACGGGTCATGGGCGCACGATAGGCGAGCCGTCTGGGGATCCCGGAACCGTGCACCTCACGAAGCCGCCACGGTGCGGTCACGATTCGGCCCTGCGGACCGGCCCATGGGGGGACCGGCTGGGCGTGGTCAGCGGGGAAGCCGCAGGTCGAGGGCCATGGCCTCCAGGGCGAGGAGGGGGGCCACGTTGGCGCCGATGCGCTCGCGGGCGGTGCCGATGGCATCCATCGCCCGGAGCAGGTCCTCCGGGCGCAGGACCTCCGCAAGCCGCGCGACGACCTGGCGGCTGTCCTCGTTGACGAGGGGCGTGCCGGCACCGGTGCGCAGGACGAGGGCGTCGCGGTAGACGGAGAGGAGGTCGACGAGGGCGCGGTCGAGGACGTCGCGGGTGAAGCGGGTCGCCCGGGACTTCTGCTCCTTCTCGAGCGCGTTCACCTGGGCCCGCACGTGCGGTGGCTGGGTGCGAGCGGTCGGGTCGGCGCCGAGCACCTCGAGGAGGTGGGCCCGCTCGGCGGCGTCGCGCTCACCGGACGCCGCGGCGGACTCCTCGCCCGCGATCGTCACGAGGTCGGCGGCCGCGCCGACGGCGTCCCCGACCGTGACGATGCGCGTGGCCATCGAGATGACGTCGTGCCGGCGGATGCGGGCGTGCTCGTCGCGGGCCAGCCGCCGGGCGAGCCCGACGTGGGACTGCGCGGCCCGCGCGGCGTACAGGGCCATCGCGGGGTCGACGCCGTCGCGACGGGTGAGCAGGTCGGCCACCGCCTCGACGGCCGGCGTGCGGAGCCGGACGTGCCGGCACCGGGACCGGATCGTGATGATGACGTCCTCGACCGAGGGGGCGCAGAGCATCCACACGGTCCGCGGCGAGGGTTCCTCGAGTGCCTTGAGGAGCGCGTCGGCCGCGCGCTCGGTGAGCCGGTCGGCGTCCTCGACGACGATGACCCGGTAGCGGCCGACGGAGGGGCGGTGCGCGGCGAGGGCGACGAGGTCGCGAGCCTGCTCGACCCGGATGGACAGCCCCTCGGTGGCGATGACGTCGACGTCGGCGTGGGTGGCGTCGACCGCGGTCCGGCACTCACGGCACTCGCCGCAGCCGCCGGCGGGACAGAGCAGCGCGGCGGCGAACGCCCGTGCGGCGACCGACCGGCCGGACCCCGGTGGCCCCGTGAAGAGCCAGGCGTGCGTCATCGCGGCGGGGTCGCGGACCGCCCGCTCGAGGGTCGCCACGGCGCCGTCCTGGCCGATGACGTCGCGCCAGACGCTCACGGCACCACCCCCTGGCCCACGGGGTCGGCGAGCCCCATCCGCTCGAGCCGGTCGAGGACCAGGGCATGGAGGCGCTCGGGCGGCTCCGCGCCGTCGACGACGAGGTAGCGCTCGGGGTGGCCGGCCGCCATCGCGAGGAAGTGGTGGCGGATCGAGGCGTGGAAGGCGTCCTCCTCGGACTCCAGCCGGTCGTGGACCTCGCCGCGACGGCGCCGGCCCTCCTCCGGCGTGATGTCGACGACGACGGTGAGGTCGGGGACCAGGCCGCCGACGGCCCACATCTGCAGGTCGTGGACCTCGTCGGCCCCGAGCTCGCGGCCGGCGCCCTGGTACGCGACCGAGGAGTCGGTGTACCGGTCGGTGATGACGACCTCGCCGCGGGCGAGGGCGGGCTTGACGAGCTGGTCGACGTGGTGGGCCTTGTCGGCGGCGAAGAGCAGCGCCTCGGCGCGCGGGGAGACGTGGTCGCCATGGAGGACGAGGTCGCGGATCGCCGCTCCGAGCGCGGTGCCCCCGGGCTGGCGGGTCACTGTCACGACTCGGCCGCGGGCGCGCAGGGCCTCGGCGAGGAGGGCGACCTGGGTCGACTTCCCGGCGCCGTCGCCGCCCTCGAAGGCGATGAACACCCCGCCGGTCCCGGTCATCCTGTCAGCCTAGGCGGTGGCGCCGACGCCGCGGACCGGCCGCTCACGCCCCCGGCAGGTGGTCCCGCGCCCAGAGCGCCGCGCTCGTCCGGTCGAGGACCCCGATCTCGCGGAACACCCGGCCGAGGTGGGCCTTGACGGTGCGCTCGGTGATGCCGAGAGCCCGGGCGATCTGCTTGTTCGCGAGCCCCTGGGCGACGAGGCGGAGCACCTCGGTCTCGCGAGGTGAGAGCCCGGTGTCGCCTCCGGCCCCTCCCCCGGTCCCCGGAGCGCCCGCGGCACCCGGCAGCAGCGCCGCCGCCACCCGAGGGTCGATGGGGACGTGCCCGCGGGCGGCCGCGCGGACCGCCGCGACGAGCTCGGCCGGCTCGGAGTCCTTGAGGACGTAGCCCGTCGCCCCGGCCGCGAGGACCTCGGTGACACGCTCGCGGTCGGAGAAGCTCGTGAGGACGAGCACCCGCGTGTCCGGGCACCGGGCGAGCACGCCCCGGGTGCCTTCGACGCCGTCGACGTCGGGCATCGACAGGTCCATGAGGACGACGTCGGGGAGGGTGTCCGCGGCCGTGGTGACCGCCTCGGCGCCGTCGCGGGCCTCGGCGACGACGGTGATGTCGGGCTCGGCGTCGAGGAGTGTCCGGATGCCGGCCCGCACGAGCTGGTGGTCGTCGGCGACGAGGACCCGGATCACGACCGGGCCCCCAGCGAGCCGTCGAGCACCAGGCGCCAGTGGGTGCCCCGCCCCGGCGCGGACGACACCTGGAGGAGGGCGCCCGGTGTGGCCGTCGCGTCGGCGAGGAGCTGGGTGCCGAGGTGCCCCGGCTCGGGGTCGCCGAGGACGGTGGTCACGTCGAAGCCGGCACCGTCGTCCACGACGTCCAGTGTCACCGTGCCCGGGCCTTCGCGGTGGAGGGACACGGTGACCGTGGCGGGTCCGGCGTGGCGGGCCGCGTTGCGCAGGCACTCCTGGGCGACGCGGTGCACCAGCCGCTGGGCGTCGACGCCGAGGGCCAGGTCGTCCTCGGGGTCGGTGTCGACCCGGACGGCGAGGTCCTGCCGGCGGGCTGCCTGGGCGAGGTCGTGGAGGGCGACGACGACCCCGGAGCGGGCCAGGCTGGCCGGGTAGATGTCGACGAGCAGCGTCCGGAGCGACCGGATGCTCCCGCGGACCGCCGCCGCCGCGGCGTCGAGGTCGCGGGCCAGGCTCCGCTGGTCGGCGGCGGCCGCCGTGGCGGACGCGCCGGCCACGGTGAACGACGCGGCGGCGAGCTCCTGGACCGGACCGTCGTGGAGGGTGGCGGCGATCCGGCGGCGCTCGTCCGCCGAGGCGTCGACGGCGCGCTCGAGGAGGTCGGCGCGCTGCGCCTCGGCGCGGCGGAGGCGACGGACGAGGTGCCAGACGAGGGGCGCGACGATGAGCGTGAGGAGGACGAGGCTGCTCGCGGTGACCCCGGCGAACCCGCGCCAGAGCTGTGAGGTCCGCTCGCCGACCGGGTCGTACGAGGTGTAGAGCTCGAAGAGAGCGAGGCTGCCGTCCGGGGCCCAGACCGGCCGGTAGACCTCGACGAGCCGGACCTGGCGCTCGAAGGCGTTCTCGGACCGGGTGAGGTCGGACACCTCCGCGACGGTGGTCGGACCGTCGAGGGCCGCGCGCTGGTCGGAGTCCAGGGTGAAGGTCTTCCCGACGAGCTGCGGCTCGTCGGCGTAGACGACGCGGCCCTGTGGGGTCCACAGCTTGACGCGGACCACGTTGTCGGACAACACGCTTCGCCGGACGAGGGCGTCGAAGGTGGCAACGGCCTGCGGGTCGCCGGCGACGAGCTCGTCGGTCAGTGCCGGCTGGACGACGGCCTCCGCGATGACCCCCGCCATCGTCGCCGCGTCGTTGACCGCCTCCCGCTCGGCGAGCCGCTGGGCCGCGAGCGAGCCGAGCACGCCGACGAGGACGATGGCCGCGAGGACGCCGAGCAGCAGCTGCGCGACGACCCGCCGCGGGCTGACGAGCCGGTCACCGGCGCCGGCCGCGACGGGCCTCGACACGGTGACCCACTCGGGGAGCGCCTCGGGCACGCCGGCGTCCCCGGCCGGAGGTCCGTCGACCGGGGACGCCGTGGCGCTGGGCTCAGTCGTCGGATCCGTGGCCACCCGAGCCGCCCTCACCGCCGTGGTCGTCACCGGAGTCGTGGCCGGAGTTGTCACCCGA
The DNA here is from genome assembly GCA_035702545.1 of Phycicoccus sp. Taxonomy (GTDB): domain Bacteria; phylum Actinomycetota; class Actinomycetes; order Actinomycetales; family Dermatophilaceae; genus DASSQJ01. Next base: position 1,825 of record DASSQJ010000372.1, on the reverse strand, counting down.
GCCACCGCCGGAGCGCTGCCCGCCCTTGTCGTCGTTGGCGTCGTGCGTGGCGGGGTCGTCCGAGACGCCGGCGGGGCGCTGCCCGCCCTTGTCGTCGGTCGCGTCGTGCGTGGCGGGGTCGTCCGAGACGCCGGCCGGGCGCTGCCCGCCCTTGTCGTCGGCCGCGTCGTGCGTGGCCGGGTCCTCCGAGACGCCGGCCGGGTGCTGACCGCCCTTGTCGTCGACGGTCGCGGTGGGGCCGGCGGTCGCGGTGGGGGCGGCCGTCGCCGTGGCCGAGGGCGAGCGCACGGGGAGGCGCTCGGCGAAGGAGGCGTTGCCCATGAGGCCCACGGTCGCCGGGACCGCGGCGACGAGGACGCCCACGAGGAGGATGAGGGTGCGGCGCATGGTCGGTGTCCTTTCGTCTCGCAGTGTCGCAGGCAGGACCCCGAGTGGGGAGCCGGTCCCGCGGACCGCGGTGCCGGGGAGTCCGGCACGAGGACAACGGTGGCCGCACCGGACGGACACCCACCATCGACCCTTGGTCGTAGTACCCCCCGGCTTCCCGCGGGCGCCGGCGGTCGCCGGATGTCGCTGGTGGCGGCGCCGGGTCACCCGCCGGTGTGCCGGTCGGCGTTGGCGTGGATGGCGTCGTGGACGTACTGCGCAAGGCCGGGCGCGATGTCCTCGTAGGTCTTCGTGAACCGCGGGTCCGCGAGGTACATGTCGGCCAGCCCGCGATGGAAGGAGTGGTCGAGGTCGTAGAACCGCCGGTGGATGTGGTCGCGGTGCGCCTCGGCCGCATCCATCGCCGTCTCGGAGGTCGCCGGCTCGCCTGCCTCCATCGCCGCCACGAGGGCAGCGTTCACGGCCTCCATCTCGGCGCGGACCTCCTCCCAGTCGGCCTTGGTGTACCGGCTGGTCCGGGAGCGGGACTGCCGCCAGGCGTCGCTCTCACCCCACCGCTCCTCCGCCTCGGCCGCGTACTCCTCGCTGTAGCCGTCGCCGAAGAGCTCCTTGAGGTCCTCGGGGGTCGCGGGCTGCTCGTTCATCTCTCGCTCCAGTGCTCGGTCGATGGCCGTGACGAGCTCCTGGAGCTCGCCCAGCCGGGACTGGACCACGACGCGCTGGCGGCGCAGGTGCTCCACGGGGGTCCCGTCGCCGTCGAGCAGGGCGCGCACCTCGTCGAGGGGCAGGCCGAGTCGGCGGTACGTGACGACCCGGGAGAGCCGGGCGAGGTCGTCGTCCGTGTAGAGCCGGTACCCGGCGGGGGTCCGCTCGCTCGGGACGACGAGGCCGATCTCGTCGTAGTGGTGCAGCGTGCGCACCGTGACGCCGAAGGTCTCGGCCACCTGCCCGACGGTCAGCTCCACCCGTGCAGTGTGCTGGCTCGTCGTGGTCATGTCACCACGGTGGGGCCTCACGCCGCGTCAGGGTCAAGCCGGATGTCCGGAACGGCGCCGGGAGGAGTCAGGAGGCGCTGTCGAACCAGTTCGAGAGGGCGCCGGCCAGGGCCATGTCACCGCGGGCCTTCACCTTGCCCATCATGAACATCATCGCCGGGTTGCCGGTGCCGGTGATGAGCTTGAGGAACTCGGCCGGCCCGAGCATGAGCGACAGATCGGGGGCCTCGCCGGCGCCCTTCTCGACGGTGCAGGTACCCCGGTCGACGAGCACGCCGTAGGTGTCGCTGGTGTCGCCCGGGCCGCCGGTGACCCGGAAGTCGATGCGCGCCGTGCGGTCGCCGGCCTTGTCGGGGCGGAACTGGTGCGGGAAGCGCGCGAAGATCGCGTCGAGGAGCGGACCCCGGTGCTCGCCGGCGAAGTCGTCGCGGATCTCCTGATCG
>DASSQJ010000371.1:0-4031 GCA_035702545.1 Phycicoccus sp. | reverse complement strand
CTGCTCGCCAACCTCGACTGGCGCGGCGTCGTCGTCGCCGTCGCGCTCGTGTTCGTCATCCGGCCGCTCGCGGGGTGGCTGTCCTTCCTCGGTCACCGGAGCCAGGTGGGCCACTCGGGCCTGGACCACCACGAGCGCGGCGTCGTCGGCTTCTTCGGCGTCCGCGGGGTCGGCTCGATCTACTACCTCGCGTTCGGTGCCGGGGCGGCCGCCTTCAGCGAGGAACGGTGGATGTGGTCGACGGTCGCCTTCACCGTCGCGCTCTCCGTCCTCGTCCACGGGGTCCTCGCGACGCCGGTGATGATGCGGCTCGACGCCCGCCGCCGGACCCGTGAGGCCACCGGCCGCCGGATACGAGCCTCCCGCGGGCTCAGGCGGATCCCGCGCGGTCAGGAGGACATCGCACCCTGAGCCGCCGGGATGGTCCGGAGGCGACGTGATGCTCCCGAGCCCGCGGCACCCGGGGCGCGATGGGGTGGTGCCCGCGCGGGTCGGTTCCGGGGCGCGAAACCCGGCTGACGGCATCCGGTGGTGTGCCGGACACTGGGGCGGTGCCCTCCGTGTCCACCGTCCTCGCCTTCGCGCTCGCGTCGGCGGTCGTCGTCGCCATCCCCGGCCCGAGCATCCTGTTCACGATCGGGCGAGCCCTCTCCGCGGGCCGGCGGGAGGCGCTCCTCACCGTCGCGGGGAACGCGCTCGGCATCCTCACCCAGATCATCGCGCTCGCCGTCGGCCTCGGCCCGGTCATCTCGGCCAGCGCCACCGCGTACACGGTCCTCAAGGTCGTCGGCGCGGCCTATCTCGTGTGGCTCGGCATCCAGGCGGTGCGGCACCGGCGTGCCGTCGCGACCGCGCTCGTCTCGGGCGTCCCGACGTCGAGCCCCACGCTGCACGCGCTCCGGAACGGCTACGTCGTCGGGGTGACGAACCCCAAGTCCTTCGTCCTCCTCGCGGCGCTGCTACCGCAGTTCGTCGACCCCGGCGGCTCGGTCGCCCTCCAGCTCCTCGTCCTCGGGCCGGTCTTCGCGGTCATCGCCCTCCTCGGGGACGGGTCGGTGGCGCTCGCGGCGTCCCGGTTCCGGGACTGGTTCGCCCGGTCCCCCCGCCGGATGGAGCGGGTCGGCGGTGCGGGCGGGCTGATGATGGTCGGGCTCGGCACCGGCCTGCTCCTCACCGGCCGCCCCGACTGACCCCCAACGCCCCCGCCCCTCACCCCGCCGCCCTCACCCCGCTCGCATTTCGACCCACTCATTGCCAGTTCGCCCGCCCGACACGCCGTCTCGAGGGGCCGCAGCCCGGCTGAACTCGCACAAAGTGGGGAGGCGCGGCGTCGGTAAACTCCCCGGGTGATCGACATCAGGCTGCTCCGGGAGGACCCCGACACCGTCCGTGCGAGCCAGCGAGCCCGCGGCGAGGACGAGTCCGTCGTCGACGCCATCCTCGCCGCCGACGAGCGCCGACGTGCCTCACTCACCTCGTACGAGCGGCTGCGTGCCGAGCAGAAGTCGATGGGCAAGGAGGTGGCTCGCGCCCAGGGCGGCGAGAAGCAGGCGCTCCTCGCCCGGACCAAGGAGCTGGCCGCGGAGGTCAAGGCGCTCCAGGCCGGCGCCGACGACGCCCAGGCCGAGCTCGACGCGCTGATGCGGACCATCGGCAACGTCGTCGAGCCGGGCGTCCCGGCCGGTGGGGAGGACGACTACGTCGTCCTCGAGGAGGTCGGCGCCCCACGGGACTTCGCCGCCGAGGGCCTGGAGCCCAGGGACCACCTCGCCCTCGCCGAGGGCCTCGACGCCATCGACATGGAGCGCGGCGCCAAGGTCTCCGGAGCCCGCTTCTACTTCCTCAAGGGCGTCGGCGCCCGGCTCGAGATGGCCCTGCTCGGCCTGGCGATGCGCAAGGCGGTCGCCGCCGGCTTCGTCCCGCTCATCACGCCGACGCTCGTCAGGACCGAGGTGATGGCGGGGGCCGGCTTCCTCGACCAGCACGCCGACGAGGTGTACCGGCTCGAGGCCGACGACCTCTACCTCACCGGCACCTCGGAGGTGGCGCTCGCCGGCTACCACGCCGACGAGGTCATCGACCTCTCCGGCGGCCCGGTCCGCTACGCCGGCCAGTCGACGTGCTACCGCCGCGAGGCCGGCTCCTACGGCAAGGACACCCGGGGCATCATCCGGGTCCACCAGTTCAACAAGATCGAGATGTTCGTCTACTGCCGGCCGGAGGACGCGGCAGCCGAGCACCGGCGGCTCCTCGACTTCGAGAAGGAGATGCTCGCCGCGGTCGAGGTGCCGTACCGGGTCATCGACACCGCCGCGGGCGACCTCGGCGGCCCGGCCGCGCGCAAGTTCGACTGCGAGGGATGGGTGCCGAGCCAGGGCCGCTACCGCGAGCTGACCTCGACGTCGAACTGCACGACGTTCCAGGCCCGCCGCCTGGGGACCCGCTTCCGCGGGGAGCACGGGAACGAGGTGGCCGCGACCCTCAACGGCACGCTCGCCACGACCCGGTGGCTCGTCGCCATCCTCGAGAACCACCAGCAGTCCGACGGGTCCGTCGTCGTCCCCGCGGCGTTGCGCGACGGCGTGGGCCTGGACGTCCTCACCCCCGTGCGCTGAGGGTCTCTCGGAGGGGGTGCCCCAGTCATCCAGCCGGGCCGGCGGGGTGCTCTTGAGCCCGCCGGTGAGCCGGGGCGAGGGTCGGCGTCGGTAGCGTGTGCCGCGATGACACCTCCACACCTGGTCTGCCTCGACATCGACGGCACCACCGTCGACCACGACGGCGAGCTCCACGAGCCGGTCCGCGCCACCGTCCGGGACGTCGTCGACGCCGGCCATCACGTCGTCCTCGCCACCGGGCGGGGGATCGGCGGCACGCTGCCGGTCCTCGACGCCCTCGGTCTCGTCGAGGGGTACGCCGTCTGCGCCAACGGCGCCATCACCCTCCGGCTCGACCCGGCACTCGAGTCCGGCTTCGAGGTCCTCGAGGCGGTCACCTTCGACCCGGCCCCGGCCCTGCGGGTCCTCCGCGAGGCATTCCCCACCGCCCTCGTCGCCGTCGAGGAGCTCGGCGTCGGGTTCAAGGTCTCGGCGCCGTTCCCCGAGGGAGAGCTCAACGGGGCCCCCCGGGTCGTGCCGTTCGAGGAGCTGATGGCCCACCCGGTCACCCGCCTCACGATCCGTGACCCCGAGAGCACGAGCGAGCAGTTCCTCGCGGGCACCGAGAAGATCGGCCTCCACGGCGTCGAGTACGCCGTCGGCTGGAGCGCTTGGCTCGACATCACGCCCGAGGGCGTCTCCAAGGGGGCGGCCCTCGAGGGCGTCCGGCGGCGCCTCGGGGTGGAGCCGATGCGCACCCTCGCCGTCGGCGACCAGCGCAACGACCTCGAGATGCTCCGCTGGGCCGCCCGCGGCGTCGCGATGGGCAACGCCCCGGACGAGGTCAAGGCCGCCGCCGACCACGTCGCCGGTGACGTCGACGACGACGGCCTCGTCGAGGTGCTCCGCAGCCTGCTCCACCTCTAGTCGGGCCCGGCGGGCCCTCCCACGGGTCCCACCCGCCACGCCCGACCTCGACCGACCGGCCTTCCCGGTACGCAACCCGCCACGCGGGGGGTGCTGGTGGCAGGCTCTGGCTCCATGGACACCACCGACGTCGCCCAGGTCACCCGTGAGGCGAACAACAGTCGCGTCGTCGAGTGGGGGGCCCGGCTCGGGTTCGTCATCGTCGGCGTGCTCCACCTCGTCATCGGATGGCTCGCGCTCAAGGTGGCGTGGAACATCGGCGGGGGTGCGGCGGAGGCCGACCAGTCCGGCGCGCTGAAGACGCTCGCGTCGAGCAGCACCGGGGCGCTCCTGCTGTGGGTCGGCGTCGTGGGCTTCGTCCTCCTGGCGGTGTGGAACATCACCGAGGGCATCATCCGGCGCCACGACACCGGCGACCTCGTCAAGCTCGTCGCCAAGGGGATCGCCTACGCGTTCTTCGCCTGGACCACCTTCTCGATCGTCGCCCTCGGCTCCGGCAAGAGCTCGGAG
>DASSQJ010000370.1:0-9373 GCA_035702545.1 Phycicoccus sp. | reverse complement strand
CACGAGCCGCGGCACGAGGAGGCCGAGGTCGCGCCGCGGATGCCCACCGACGAGGTGGCCGTGGCGGTCGCCGAGATGGAGCGGCTCTGGGCCGAGATCGAGGACCTCGAGGCTTCGCACGACCTGCCGAGCACCTCGATGCCGGACGGCGGCATGGCGTGGATGGTCCACCGCTGGGCGTCGGGGGAGCGGCTCGACACCGTGCTGCGTGGCCAGGACGTCGCCGCCGGCGACTTCGTCCGCCGGTGCAAGCAGCTCGTCGACCTGCTCGACCAGGTCTCCAAGGCGGCCGACGACCCCGAGCTGCGCCGCACCGCCCGGCGCGCCGTCGACGCCGTGCTCCGCGGGGTCGTCGCCGCCGACCGCCTCGACTGACCGGAGTCTCCACTCATTGCGAGTTGAGCCGCCCGACACGCCCCTCAGCGGCCTGTCGGGCGGCTGATCCGGCAAGAAGTCGAGAGTGGGGGTCAGCCGAGACCGAGGGCGGCGAGGACCCGGTTCACCGGGTTCGTCACCCCGTAGGTGGAGGCCAGCTCGCTGAGCAGGCGGACGTCGGCGACCCGGGACGGCAGCGCGAGGTCGACCTCCTCGACGGGCGCGTCCCGCGCGACCCGGACCACCCGGGGAGCGACGTCGAGGTAGTCCGAGGCGGCCTCGAGGTTGGCCCGCCGCGCACCCTTGATCGTCGGGTCGCCGGCGTCGACCGCGGCCCGCAGCGCGGCCAGCGACCCGTAGGTCGCGATGAGCTCGGCGGCCGTCTTCTCCCCGATGCCCTTCACGCCCGGCAGGCCGTCGCTCGTGTCGCCGCGCAGCACCGACATGTCGGCGTACGCCTCGCCCGTCGTCACGCCGTACCGCTCCGCCAGCCGACCCTGGGTGACGACGTCGGGCTCGCGGACCCCGCCCCGGCCGGTGTAGAGGACCCGCACCGGGGCGTCGTCGTCGACGAGCTGGAGGAGGTCCCGGTCCCCGGTCACGACGTCGACGGGCATCCGGCCTCGGTGTCGTTCGGTGAGGGTGCCGATGACGTCGTCCGCCTCGTAGCCCGCCGCCCCGAGCCGGGCGATGCCGAGGGCCGCGAGGGCATCCCGGATGAGGGGGACCTGCGGCGTCAGGTCCTCGGGGCTCTCCTCGACGGTGTCCGAGCCCTCGGTGAGCCGGTGCGTCTTGTACGTGGGGATGAGGTCGACGCGCCACTGCGGCCGCCAGTCGTCGTCCCAGCACGCGACGAGGTGGGTGGGGCGGTGCGCGGTGACGAGCGTCGCCACCATGTCGAGGAAGCCGCGCAGCGCGTTCGTCGGGTGCTCCGAGGGGTCCGTGCGCTGGTCGGGCACGCCGTAGAAGGCCCGGAAGTACAGCGAGGCGGAGTCGAGGAGGAGCAGCTTCTCGGAGCGTCCCGGGTCAACGGCCATGCGGGGAGCGTAGCCGCGCGGTCCGACCCGGCGTGGGTCGCCGCCCGGCGGCTGCGCGTCCGGGGGAGGGGGCCCGTCAGAGGTCCTCGAACCGGACCCGCTCGCCGACCGGTCCGTCGGCCTCCGGGAAGGCCACCCGCCCTGTCGCGACCGCCCACCGGGCGACGTCGACGCGGAACCGGCCGGCGCGGACCGCCGGGTCCTGCTCCGCCAGCCGTCGTGCCTCGTCCGGGGGCACGGTGTAGACCGACATCCCGCGCATCGTCGGGTCCGACTGGTCGAGGAGGGGACCGTTGGCCGCGATGACGCCTCGCCGCCCCAGCTCGGCGAGGTACGCGAGGTGGGCGTGGTGGAGGGCCGTGGACTCCTCCTCGGGCAGCTCGGGCGGCTGCGCCCCGCGCCGCAGGTACACGACGGTCCGGACGTCGAAGGCCTCCGGCACCCCGTCGGGTCGGGTCACGAGGCCGCGCCGGTGGCGGGCGGCGGGGGGTCGACGACGACGAGGGTGCCGGAGTACATGCCCATGACGCACGTGAACGGCACCTCGCCGGTCTGCAGGGCGGGGAGGTCGACGGTGTTCGGCCCCTCGACGAGGTTCACCGAGACGCCCAGGTCGGGGACGCGCAGGTAGGCGCTGCAGTCCAGCGGGGAGGTCCCGTCGATGACCCACTTCGTCGGCAGGCCGGAGTAGACCACGGTCGTCGCGGGCTCGTAGCCCTGCGGCGTCTGCGCCATCCGGACCGTCTGGACGCCGTTCTCGACGCTGACGTTCGCCGACGCGGTCGCCGTCGCCGTCGTGGCGGACCCACCGCGGACACCGAGCAGGTTCAGGCCCCCGGAGAGGTTGAGCAGGGCGAAGGCGAGGACGACGACGCCGACCGCGCGGAGGACGGTGACCTGGCGCTGGCCCGAGGTGACCTCGGGCACCGCGGCGACGGCGAGCAGCCCCGGCGTCGTGCCGAGCGCGAAGGCGGCCATGATCGTCCCGGCCTGGAGTGCCGAGCCCGTGGAGAGCGCGTAGAGCTGCACGGCCTGGGTGAAGCCGCACGGCAGGAGGAAGGTGCCGGCGCCGAGCAGGGCCGTGCGGGTGGTGCTGTACGACTGGTCCGCGCCAGGGGTGATGCCGAGGGTCCGGCCGAGCCCCTGGGGCAGGCGCGGCGTCCACCCGGCGGCACGCGGCGAGATGCCTGTCAGCCGCACGCCGAGGAGGAACATCACCGCGGCGACGGTGAGGACGAGCACGGCGAGCACCCGGGTCGGGAGGCTCATCGCGGACCCGACCGCGCCGAGCAGCGCGCCGAGGACCGCGAAGCCGGCGACCCGCCCGGCGTTGAAGGCGAGCTGGGGCCGCATCCGCGTGGCGAGGGGGACACCGGTGCGCCCGGCCGCCGCGAGGGACGCGGCGTGGGCGGCGGAGACGCCGAGCACGAGGCCGCCGACCATCGCCATGCACGTGGACACCCCGGCGGCGAGGCCGAGGACGACGACGAGCAGCAGGCCGCCCTGGGCGGGATCGGTGAGGGCCGAGGTGATGCCACCGGTCCCGACGGTGGCGAGGAGCGCGGCGACGACGCCGACGCCGACGACCGAGACGACGAAGGTCCGCCACACCGAGGGGTCGTCACTGAGCCAGCGGGCTCCCGTCGGCTCGTAGCCCGCCTTCCGGATCGCCGCCTCGAGGTGCGGCCGGTCGGGGAGGGGGGAGCCGAGGACGGTGGCCCGGCCGCGCGTGGCGGAGACGCTGACCGACTCGACGCCCGGGAGGCGGAGGAGGGCCCGGGTGATGCGACGCTCGCACGAGGCGCACGTCATGCCCGAGACCGGGATGGTGACTCGCTCTCTGGTCTCCACGGCAGTGACCCTTTCCGGCGGCGGGCGTCGCCGGTTCCCATCGTCCCACCGCCGCGCGGGGGCTCCGACCACTTCCCGTGTGTCTCGCGCCACGGCGCGGCCGCGGGCGCTGCGTGCCGCCGGCACTACGCTGAGCGCGTGGAAGACCTCGACCGTCGCATCGTCGACCTGCTCACCGAGGACGGGCGGATCAGCTACACCGACCTCGGCAAGGCGCTCGGGATGTCGACGTCCGCCGTCCACCAGCGGGTGCGCCGGCTCGAGCAGCGCGGCGTCGTCAAGGGGTACACGGCGAAGGTCGACCAGCGGGCCCTGGGCCGCGAGCTCACCGCGTTCATCTCCGTGACGCCGCTCGACCCGGCCGCCCCCGACGACGTGCCCGAGCGCCTCCACGACGTCCCGGAGATCGAGGAGTGCCACTCGGTGGCCGGCGACGAGAGCTACATCCTCAAGGTGCGCGTCGCGACCCCGGCCGCGCTCGAGGAGCTCATCGCCACCGTCCGCGGCGCGGCCCACGTCTCCACCCGCACGACGGTCGTCCTGTCGACGCCGTGGGAGTGAACCGCGGCGACCTCGCCGTGGACCTGCACCACTACCTCCAGCAGGGCCGGGACGGCGTCGTGCGGGCCCTCGACGGGTTGTCCGAGTACGACGTCCGTCGCCCGATGACGCCGACCGGCACGAACCTCCTGGGCCTCGTCAAGCACCTGGCCGGGGTCGAGCTCGGCTACCTCGGGGCGTGCGTGGGACGTCCCGGCCCCGTGCTGCCTTGGGAGGCCGACGGCACGGTGTGGGAGGGCGCCGACATGTGGGCCCGGGCCGAGGAGTCCCGCGACGAGCTCGTCGACCTCTACCGCCGGGCCTGGGCGCACAGCGACGCCTCGATCGCCGCGCTCCCGCTCGACGCCCCGGCGAGTGTGCCGTGGTGGCCGGAGGAGCGCCGCGCCACGACGTTCGGGCACCTCCTCGTGCGGGTGGTCGCGGAGACAGCCCAGCACGCGGGGCACGCCGACATCCTCAGGGAGTCCGTCGACGGGCAGGCCGGGCGGGACCACGACGACGTCGGGGACGCCGGGCACTGGGCCCGGTTCGTGGCCGGCATCCAGGCGGCGGCCGACGCCCACCGCTGAGGCGCCGAGCCGGGTCAGCGGGCGATGTCGGCGACCGTCGCGGAGGTGAGCCGGACCAGGTCGTCGGGGGTGAGGCCGACGTCGAGGCCGCGCCGCCCGCCGGAGACGTAGACGACGTCGAAGAGGTGGACGGTCTCGTCGACGACGGTGGGTAGGGCCCGCTTCTGGCCCACGGGGGAGATGCCGCCGAGAACCATCCCGGTGGCCCGCTCGGCCGCCGACGGGTCGGCCATCGCGACCTTCTTCACCCCGAGGGCGGACGCCACCGCCTTGAGGTCGAGGGAGCCGACGACGGGCACCACCGCGACGGCCAGCCCGGACCCGGTGTCGACGAGGAGGGTCTTGAACACCTGCTCCGGGGGAAGGCCGAGCGCCTCGGCCGCCTCGGCACCGTAGGACGGGGCCGCCGGGTCGTGGTCGTACGGGTGCACGGTGAAGGCGACCCCCGCGGCGGTGAGGGCCGCCGTCGCCGGCGTCCCGGCGCCCGTCATCCGCTCAGCCGAGGTCGGCGGCGGCCGCGAACCGGCTGGCCTCGGCCGACACGAGGGCGGCGGCGTGCGCCGACTCGACGTCGGTGTTCTGCCGCCACCACTGCTGACCGGACTCGGGCAGGGTGTAGATCGGGTCGTAGTAGACGTACTCGCGCGAGAGCGCCTGCTCGTCATCGGCCTCGATGGAGGTCCGGTAGTTCTTGCGCCAGAACGACATCCCCTTCTCGGTGTCGTAGCTGTCGACCTGGTGGACCCAGCGCTTCCCGACGAACGGCACGTCGCAGACGATGCGCGGGGTCGCGAAGCCGGGGAGGTAGCCCATGATGTCGTGCTGGAGGTCCTGGGCCTCGCGCAGCGAGAGCCGCCAGTGCTCCGAGAACGGGATCATGTCGGTCATGTAGAAGTAGTACGGCGTGATCGACGCCTCGTCCTGGAGGGCGAAGCAGAGGTCGAGCAGCTGCTCGGAGGAGTCGTTGACGCCGCGCATGAGGACGCCCTGGTTGCGGACGTCGCGCACGCCGGCGTCGAGCATCGCGCGGGACGCCGCCGCGACGGCGGGGGTCAGCGACTGCGCGGCGTTGACGTGGGTGTGCACCGCGAGGGAGACGCCGCGCGAGCGGGCCTTGGCGGCGATGCGGGCCACGCCCTCGACGACGTCGGGCTGGGTCCAGTGCTGCGGCAGGCCCATGAGCGCCTTCGTCGCGAGCCGGATGTCGCGCACCGACTCGACGTCGAGGAGCTGGTCGAGGAAGACCTCGAGGTTCTTCCACGGCATGTTCGCGACGTCACCACCGGAGACGACGACGTCGCGGACGCCGGGCGTGCGGCGCAGGTAGTCGAGCATGGCCGTGTACCGGTCGACGGGCTTGCCGGTGAGCTTGAGCTTGGTGAACTGCGCGGTGGCGTTCCCGACGAGGTCCATCCGGGTGCAGTGCCCGCAGTACTGGGGGCACGTCGAGAGCATCTCGGCGAGCACCTTGGTCGGGTAGCGGTGGGTGAGTCCCTCGACGGCCCACATGTCGTGCTCGTGGAGGCTGTCGCGGGTCGCGAACGGGTGGCTCGGCCAGTCCGTGCGGCGGTCCGAGAAGACCGGCAGCATGTACCGGCGCACCGGGTCGGCGTAGAACGCCTCGGTGTACCCCGCGCCGGCAGCGGGCATGCCGTCGAGGGACGGGACGATCGTGTTGAGCATCTGCGGCGGGAGGAGCATCGACATCGTCGCCCGCTCCGCCTGGTCGCGCTCGAGGTCGGCGTAGAAGCGCTCGTCGAGGAGGTCGCCCATGACCTCGCGCAGCTGCCCCACGTTCTTCACGCAGTGCGCTCGCTGCCACTGGGCGCTGTCCCACTCCTGCGCGGTGACGTCGCGCCAGGCCGGGATGCGGGTCCAGTCGGGCTCGGTCAGCTCACGCCGCCGGTAGGCGTACGGCTGGTCGATCGTCGTCGTCATACATGGCAGGATACGGGACGGATGACGTCAGACTCCACACCGCGCCGCAAATGCTGCGGCCGCGTGTCGGATCGTGAGGAGATCTTGTGCGCTTGACCCCGTCCTCGCCGCTCGGGCTCCACCGGGTCCTCGACCCGTCGGGGGGCACGCTGCCCCAGGCCGCGCGGGTGCTCGACGCCTCCCCGGACATCTGGCCGGACGAGGTCCGTGTCGACGTCGAGACGCTCAACCTCGACGCCGCCTCGTTCCGGCAGCTCGTCGACAAGCACGGCGGCGACGGCGCGGCGGTGCGCGCCGAGGTGCTCGACATCGTCGCCACGCGGGGGAAGATGCAGAACCCGGTGACCGGCTCGGGCGGGATGCTCGTCGGCACGGTCGCCGAGGCCGGCCCCGAGTCGAGCCTGGGCCTGCGGGCCGGCGACCGGGTCGCCACGCTCGTCTCGCTGTCCCTGACCCCGCTGCGCCTCACGGACGGGCTCGAGCGCTGGGACGGCCGCTCCGAGCGCGTGCCCGCCGAGGGGACGGCCATCCTCTTCGGCCGCTCGATCGCGGCCCGCCTGCCCGAGGACCTCGACCCCGCGCTCGCCCTCATGGTCATGGACGTCTGCGGGGCGCCGGCGCTCGTCGCCCGGGTCGTGCGCGAGCACGTCGAGCGCCGGGGGAGCGCCCCGACGGTGGCCGTGCTCGGTGGTGCCGGCAAGTCCGGGTCGATGTCGCTCGCCGCGGCGGGCGCCTCCGGCGCGGGCCGCCGGATCGGGGTCGTGCCGACCGAGGTCGAGGCGGAGCTGCTGCGGCCGACCGGTCTCGCCGACGAGGTCGTCGTCGCCGACGCCCGGTCGCCGCTCGGCCTGTCGTCGGCCGTCGAGGCCGCGGGGGGTCCGGCGGACGTCACCGTCGTCTGCGTCGACGTCCCGGGGTGCGAGCAGCCGGCGATCCTCGCGACGGCGCAGGGCGGGACGATCATCTACTTCTCGATGGCGACGAGCTTCGCCGCGGCCGCCCTCGGCGCCGAGGGCCTCGCCGCGGACGTCCGGATGCTCGTCGGCAACGGGTACGTCCCCGGCCACGCCGAGTACGCCCTCGACCTGCTCCGAGGGAACGAGGCGGTGCGCTCGCTCTTCGAGGCACGCCTTGCCGACTGAGGCCACGGCAGGGGGATGAGCGGCACGCCGACGGGGTACCACCCCACCGGACCCTCACGGAAGGAGAGCCCGGTGTCGAAGGATCTCAGCGACAGCGCCAACCGCAACAAGCTGAAGAAGTCGGACTTCGCGTTGCCGGAGGAGGAGAAGTACCCCATCCCCGACATCTCACATGCGCGGAACGCCCTGGCCCGGGTGGCCCAGAACGGGTCGGAGGCCGAGCAGAAGAAGGTCCGCGCGGCGGTCGAGAAGCGGTACCCGAGCCTGCGCAAGGACGACTGAGTCGCGGCGGCGGAGCCGCCGGGGCCTCGCCCCGGGATCGCGGAAGCTCCCACGGCTCCCGCGAGTTCCGCGGTGCCGTGGGAGATCCTGCGTGCCCGGACCCCTCCGGGGTCAGCCGGGCGACCTCGGCGCGACCACCGGGAACTCGACGAACTCGTCCACGTCGAGCAGTTCGAGCACCACGCGCACCGGCGCCGGCACCCGGGCCCTGCCTTCCTCGGGGCCGAGGTGGTGCGGCGGGCCCAGGGTGAGGACCTCGGGGCCGACCCGCATCCGGCAGCCACCGGCCGCGCGGACGTTGCGCAGCCAGTCGGTGCTGTGCCCGTAGGTGAGCGCCACGGTGACGACGTCGCCGTCGCGGAAGGCGTTGAGGGGTGTCACGTACCGGCGCCCGGTCCGGCGCCCCACATGCTCGACCTCGGCGAACGTCGCGTGCCCGACCAGCGGTCGGGTGAGGTGGTGGCTGACCCGCTTGTTGAAGCGGGCCACGCGACGGGACAGGGGCATCACCTCACGATAGGACGCGCGTCTCCCGGTGAACTCTGCGTGACCGGCTTGTCTGGGCTGGGCGAGGGGAGTTGGCTGGCCCCATGACGACCGCGACCCGTGAGTACGCCGCCGACGACCTCGAGCTCGACCTCCGGTGGTGGGCCGCGGCCAACTACCTCACCGTCGGCCAGATCTACCTGCGTGACAACCCGCTCCTGCGCGAGCCACTGACGCTCGAGCACGTCAAGCCCCGTCTGCTCGGGCACTGGGGCACCAGCCCCGGCCTGTCGATGGTCTACGCCCTGCTCAACCGCCTCATCCGGGAGACCGGGACCGACTGCCTGTACGTCACCGGCCCCGGGCACGGCGGCCCGGCGCTCGTCGGGGCCGCCTGGCTCGAGGGCACCTACAGCGAGGTCTACCCGGCGATCGGCGACGACGAGGCCGGTCTCGAGGCACTCTTCCGCCAGTTCTCGTCCCCGGGCGGCGTCCCGAGCCACGTCAGCGTGCAGACGCCCGGCAGCATCCACGAGGGCGGTGAGCTCGGCTACGCGCTGGTCCACGCGGCCGGCGCCGCCTTCGACAATCCCGACCTGCTCGTCGCCTGCGTCGTCGGCGACGGGGAGGCCGAGACCGGCCCGCTCTCGGCGTCCTGGCGGCTGCCGTACTTCCTCAACCCACGGCGCGACGGCGCCGTCCTCCCGATCCTCCACCTCAACGGCTACAAGATCGCCGGCCCGACCGTCCTCGGCCGCACGAGCGACGCCGACGTCGAGGCCTACCTCGCCAGCCAGGGCTGGGACCCGGTGACCGTCGCGGGTGACGACCCCCGGGAGGTCTTCCCCGCGCTGCTCGGGGCGCTCCGGGACGCCCACGACCGGATTCGCGCTCTCCAGTCCGCCGCGCGTGCCGGGGACGGGCCGAGCGAGCCGGTGCGCCACCGGTGGCCCGCCGTCGTGCTGCGCACACCCAAGGGCTGGACCGGCCCGCGCACGGTCGACGGCGTCCAGGTCGAGGACACCAACCTCAGCCACCAGGTCCCCCTCGCCGGCCTCGCCGAGAACCCCGAGCACCTGCGCATGCTCGAGGAGTGGATGCGGTCCTACCACCCGGAGGACCTCTTCGACGC
>DASSQJ010000369.1:0-4419 GCA_035702545.1 Phycicoccus sp. | reverse complement strand
CGTCCTCGCCGTCGTCGTCGGCTTCCAGTGGTTCCGCCGGGAGGAGCGCGAGACGGCGCGCCAGGACCGGCAGGCCGACCGCGACGGCGACGCCGAGCTGCGCGCGTACAACGCCCGCCTCGAGCAGCTGCGGCAGGAGGCCGAGCGGCTCCGCTGAGCCACCGCGGGGGTGGCGCCGCCGGGTGACGGTCGAGTGCCTCCCGTTGCGCCGGGGGGCCACCGGTGCGGGAGGATGACGGCGTGCGCATCGCGGTCATCCAGCTCGCCTACGGCGACGAGGAGTCGTTCTCGGAGCGGCTCGAGCGGGTCGGCGGGCTCGTCGCCGCCCAGGCGGGGCACGACCTCGTCATCCTCCCCGAGCTCTGGGGTGGGACGGGTTTCGGCTACGACCGGTGGGTGGAGGCCGCCCAGCCCCTCGACGGTCCGTGGGCCCGGGCCATGGCCGACGCCGCCCGCTCCGCCGGGGTGACGCTGCACGCCGGGTCGTTCGTCGAACGGCTGCCCGAGCGGGGTGTCGACGGGAACGACCTGGCGAACACCTCGCTCCTCTTCTCCGCCACCGGCGAGCGGCTCGCGCTCTACCGCAAGATCCACCGCTTCGGGTTCGGCGCGGGGGAGCCGAAGCTCATGGAGGCCGGCGAGGAGGTCGTCGTCGCGGACGTCCCCACGGGCGCGGGCGGGACCGTCCCGACGGGCCTGTCGACGTGCTACGACCTGCGCTTCCCCGAGCTGTACCGGCGCCAGCTCGCCGCGGGGGCGGAGCTGTTCCTCGTGCCGGCCGCGTGGCCCGCGCCGCGGGTGGCGCACTGGTCGCTCCTCGGGCGGGCGCGCGCGGTCGAGAACCAGTGCGTCGTCGTCCAGTGCAACACGGCGGGGATCCATGCCGGGTACGAGATGGGTGGCCGCAGCCAGGTCGTCTCGGCGTCCGGCGAGGTGCTCGCCGAGGCGTCGGCGTCCGCGGAGGAGGTGCTCTCGGTCGACGTGGACCTCACGGCGACCACCGAGTACCGAAGGGCGTTCCCCGTCCTCGAGGACCGGCGCCTCTGATGGAGGAGGTCGTCTGATGGACGAGGTCGTCCGCGAGCTCGTCGAGGCCCTCCCAGCCGGAGTGGTCGCGACCTCGCCGGTGGCCCTGGAGAAGTACCGCCACGACTGGACGCGGCAGGGGACCGCCGGCACGCCGGTGGCGGCGGTCCGCGCGGAGACGGCGGCGCACGTCCAGGAGACGGTGCGTTGGGCGGCTCGGCACGGGGTGGCGGTCGTGCCGCGCGGGGCGGGGACGTCGCTCTCCGGTGGCTCGATGGCCGTGGACGGGTGCGTGGTCCTCTCCCTCGAGCGGATGCGCACCGTCGAGGTCGACACGGTGACGCGGGTGGCCGTCGCCGAGCCCGGGGCGCTCAACGTCGACGTCAAGCGGGCGGCCGCCGCGCACGGCCTCTGGTACCCGCCGGACCCCAGCTCGTACGAGATCTGCTCGATCGGCGGGAACGTCGCGACGAACGCCGGCGGCCTGTGCTGCGTCAAGTACGGCGTCACCACCGACTACGTCATGGGGCTCGACGTCGTCCTCGCCGACGGGACCCTCGTCACCCTCGGCGGGCCGCGGATCAAGGACGTCGCGGGGTTGCCGCTGCTCAAGCTCTTCGTCGGGTCGGAGGGGACGCTCGGCATCGTCACCGGGGTCGTCCTGCGGCTGTTGCCGGCCCAGCCGCCACGGTCGACGGTCGTCGCGACGTTCCCCACGGTCACCGCGGCGGCCACGGCCGTCGTCGCCCTCGGCCGGACCGTGCGGGCCTCGATGGTCGAGCTCATGGACCGGGCGTCGGTCAACGTCGTCGAGGACTACCGGTCGATGGGCCTGGACCGGAGCGCGGGCGCGCTGCTCCTCGTCCAGAGCGACGCGCCGGGGGCCGCTCGCGCCGAGGAGGTGGCGGTCGTGGAGGCGGCGTGTCGGACGGCCGGGGCGAGCGAGGTCGTCGCGACCGACGACCCGGAGGAGGGCGAGCTGTTCCTCGAGGCCCGCCGCCTGTTCTTCCCCGCCGTCGAGGCGCGGGGCGCCGTGCTGCCCGAGGACGTCGGGGTGCCGCTGCCGGTGCTGCCCGAGCTCCTCGCGGAGGTCGCGGCCGTGGCGGAGCGACACGGGGTCGAGATCCCCGTCGTCGCCCATGCCGGTGACGGCAACACCCATCCGGCGATCGTCTTCGACCCCGCCGACGAGGACGCGGAGCGGCGGGCTCGCCTCGCGTTCGACGAGGTGATGGAGGTGGCGATCCGGCTCGGCGGGACGATCACCGGTGAGCACGGTGTGGGGCGTCTCAAGGCGCGTGCGCTGCCCGGCCAGCTGGGGCCGGACGTCATGGAGCTGACCCGGAGGGTCAAGGTCGCGCTCGACCCGGGGGGCATCCTCAACCCCGGCGCGATCCTCTGACCGGGGTGGGCTCCTCTGACCGGGGCGGGCTCCTCGGGTGGCGGATGTCCGTCAGCGGGCGGACGATGGAGTGACACCCCGGGCGGGTCCGGGGACTGACGGAGGGAGCCGTCATGTCGTCGTTGGTGCTCATCGTCCTGGGGGTCGCAGCCGCCGCCGTGGTTCTCCTCGTCATCGTCGGCGTGCTCGCCGTGATCGCGAGCCGAGGCGAGCGGAGGGATGCCGAGATGGGGGAGTCGCTCGAGGGTGCGGTGCTCGGCGAAGCGCCCTCCGAGGTGGGCGGGCTCGGGCGGGTCTGAGCGGGGCCGCCGGGTCGGATCGCCGGCGTGACCCGCCTTGCCGGGGGCGTGAGGTGGGGCCGCTCGACGGGTGGTGTGCTGGAGACGTCCGGATGGTTCGCCGGGTGGGCCACGCCGAAACCCCACGCCCCACCCGGTGAGGCAACCAGACGGGTGGATCGCGTGCCTCACCCCGTGAGGCATGCACATGGATGGACCTCCTCGCGAGGCCGGCTCACCTCGCAAGGCATCCATATGGATGGGTCAGGTGGCTCGCCTCACGAACCATCCGGACGTCTGTGAAAGACCACTTGTGCCACGGCCGTGTGACGGTCGGTCACTCCGTCCTCGACGGCTGACGCCGCCGACCCCCCTGCCCACCCCTTCACATCGGTCCCCCGATTGGCCTGCACGTGAGGGCAGGTCAGGGCCTTTCCCGCAGGTAGAGTTCCCGCGCCCAGCCGAACCCGACCCCACGGAGGACCCCATGTACATCGGACTCGGCATCGTCCTGCTCGTCATCGGCGCGATCCTGTACTTCGCCATCGGCACCACGGCCGTCGCCGGCGTCAACCTCGCCGTCGTCGGGATCATCCTCATGGTCGCCGGCGCCCTGGCGATCATCCTGTCGTTCGCCATGCGCGGCCGCCGCGCCGGCTACTCGACCGTCCGGGAGAGCCAGGTCGACCCGGCCACCGGTACGCGCGTCGACCGGACGGACGTGGACCCGCACTGACGCACCGACCCGCAGCACAGGGCCCATCCCGATGACGGGGTGGGCCCTGTCGCGTGGGAGGGCGCAGCTGTCGCAGGGAGACCCCTCAGTCAGGCGTCGGAACGCCCCGACGTGCGCGGGGCGGCCGAGCACCCGCGGCCCAGCACCCCTGCCGCCTCGAGGGCCCACCCCCTGCGGCAGGCCCTCGGGGCCTTCCGGGCCGGGAGCGCGCTCCGGGCAGCGCTCCCGACCCGGGCTCGTCGCTCAGAACGCGGACTCGGGCACGTCCATGAGCATGCTGTCGGTCGCCTCGGCCATCGCCCGCTCGGCGGAGAGCCGGGGCAGCACCTGCCGCGCGTAGAACTGCGCCGCGGCGACCTTTCCCTCGTAGAAGTCCTTGTCGCGCCCCTCCGCGCCAGCGGCCAGCGCGTCGAGGGCCACCGCCGCCTGGCGCAGGAGCAGCCACCCGACGACGAGGTCGCCCGCCGCGAGGAGCAGGCGCGTCGTGTTCTGGCCGACCGTGTAGAGGTTCGTCACCTCGCCGCCCTGGCGCGGGTCGGACTTCATCAGCTCGCCGACCATGAACCCGAGGATGCCCTGGACGTCCTCGAGGCCCTGGCCGAGCAGCTCGCGCTCGCGGTCGATCCGGCCCTCGTGCTGGCCGAGGTCCTTGGCGAACTCCTGCATCTGGCTCGCGAGGTACGTGAGTGCCTGGCCCTTGTCGCGGACGATCTTCCGGAAGAAGAAGTCCAGGCCCTGGATGGCCGTCGTGCCCTCGTAAAGCGTGTCGATCTTGGCGTCACGGACGTACTGCTCGATCGGGTAGTCCTGCAGGAAGCCGGAGCCGCCGAAGGTCTGGAGCGACTCGGTGCCGAGCAGCACCCACGCGCGCTCGGAGCCGCAGCCCTTGACCAGCGGCAGCAGCAGGTCGTTCACCTTCGCGGCGACGTCGGCGTCCGGCGCGCCGGCGTCGACCGCGTCCTGCTGGGTCGCGGTGT
>DASSQJ010000368.1:0-7768 GCA_035702545.1 Phycicoccus sp. | reverse complement strand
TTCGCGACCTGGCCGTTCGGCAGGTGCGGACCGAGTGGGCCCAGGCCGAGCCGCACGGGGGGCCCGCTACCGGACGACGCGGATGTTGAACTTCGCGGTCCCGAGCGTCCCCATCATCCGCAGCCAGAGCGGCAGGTACATCTCGGTTCCGCGCGCGGCCGTGAGGTCCCCGAGGTCGAGGACGTCGGTGTGCCCGAGCTCCGCGAGCAGGCCGGTGACGGTCTCCTTGGCCCTGGCGTCGTTCCCGCAGACGAAGACCGTCGTCCCCTCGGGCAGCGTCTCGGGATGCACCATGAGGTCAGCCGTGAGCGTGTTGAGCGACTTGACGACCCGGCTGCCGGGGTAGGCGGCCTGGATCCGTTCGCCGAGCGAGTCGGTGTCCTTGACGAAGAGCGAGGGCGGGAAGCCCGCGGAGAAGTCCAGCGGGTTGGAGACGTCGAGGAGCACCGTCCCGGCGAGCGCGTCGGTGCCGGCGAGCGAGAGGACCTCGAGCGAGGCCGCCCCGTTCGTCGCGTTGACGACGACGTCGGCGCCGGTCGCGGCGTCCGCGAACGTCGCCAGCGCGACCGCGGGGTCGTCACCCGCCCACGGAGCCCCGGGATCCCGGGCCAGGGTCTGTCCGGGGTCGCGCGTGCCGACGGTGACCCGGTGGTCGAGCTCGGCGAGGCGGGTGGCGAGGGCGCGACCGACGGTGCCGGTGCCGAGGACGGCGATCTGCATCTGGACCTCCGGGGGCTGGGGGGTGGCGTGGTGTGCTGCCACCGTGCAACGCCGCGTGCGGCCACGGTGCTTCCCGAAGCCGGCGTACCCTCGAAGGGTGTTCTCCGTCGCGTCCCGGTCCGTCGGGGCCGTGTTCGAGGAGCTCGTCGCCTTCTTCCGGCCCTCGGTGGTCCACGTCCGGGAGGAGCGGGAGCGCCTCGAGCTGATGCGCGACGAGGAGGGCGACTCCGCCCGCCGCCTCGGCGGCGACCGCGGCGGGCTGTCGGTCACCGTCGCGCCGGGATGGGACGGGCCGCGCGGCCCGCGGCACGAGGAGCCGCCGCTGGACTGGCGCGGCCTCGTCGTGTGAGACGGGTCGGTGTCACCGCTCCCCGCGGTTCGGCGCGCTAGGCGGGCCAGACCCCGCTGGAGGCCCGCCGGTGGCTGCCGACGAGGTGGGTGTCGACGATGCCGATGGCCTCCATGAGGGCGTGCATCGTCGTCGGGCCCACGAAGGCGAACCCCTTGCGCTTGAGGGCGCGGGAGAGGGCGACCGACTCCGCGGACGTCGTGGGGACATCTGCCATGGTCCGCGGCCGCGGGGTGTCGGCCGGTCGGTGTGCCCACACGAGAGCCGCGAGGTCACCGTCGGGGTCCTCGCGGAGGGCGAGGGTGGCCCGCGCGTTCGTGATCGTCGCGAGCACCTTGGCGCGGTTGCGGACGATGCCGGCATCCGCGAGCAGGCGGGCGACGTCGGCGTCGTCGTAGGCGGCGACGCGCTCGGGGTCGAACCCGTCGAAGGCGGCCCGGAACGCCGGGCGCTTGCGGAGGATGGTCGCCCACGACAGGCCGGACTGGAAGGCCTCGAGGGAGAGCCGCTCGAACACCCCGCGCTCGTCGCGGACCGGCATCCCCCACTCGGTGTCGTAGTACTCGCGCAGCAGCGGGTCGACCGACGCCCACGCCGGGCGGGCCAGGCCGTCCTCGCCCACGACGAGGCCGGGTGCCGGGCCGCTCACGAGCGCCTCAGGGTGACGATCGGCACCTCCGGGGGAGCGAGCACCCGGATCGCGGGACCCCACGCCCCGACGCCCCGGGAGGTGAGCACCGGGACGTCGCCGACCGTCTCCAAGCCGTCGAGGACCGGCTGCTGGAGGGGCACGACGTAGCCCAGTGGCCACATCTGGCCGCCGTGGGTGTGCCCCGAGAGCTGGAGGTCGACGCCGCGGCCCTGCACCTGCTCGGCCTGCTTCGGCTGGTGAGCCGCGAGGAGGACGAACGTGCGCGGGTCGACGCCCGCGAGCGCCGCCGCGTAGTCAGGTGCCCACTCGCCGTCGCCCTCGCGGTCGTGGACACCGGCGAGGACGAGCGTCGCGTCGCCCCGGGTGAGCGGGACCGACTCGTTGCGCAGCACCCGCACCCCGAGCGACTCGAACTCGTGCACCCAGTTCGCGGTGTCCTGGTACATCTCGTGGTTGCCCGTCGTCGCGAAGACCCCGAGGGGCGCGCGCAGGTCGGCGAGCGGGGCGATCTCCGGGGCGTAGCGCGCGGCCGTCCCGTCGACGAGGTCGCCGGCGACGACGACGAGGTCGGGGCGTTCGGCGGCGACGAGGTCCACGACCTGTCGCGTGAAGTCGGCGCTGCGGACGGCCCCGGCGTGCAGGTCGGTGACGAGTGCGACGGTGGTGCCGTCGAGCTCGGCGGGAAGCTCGGGGGAGGAGAGCTCGAACCGCGTGACGGCCGGCCGTGACGCCTCCCAGGCGCCGTACCCGACCACCACGAGGGTGACGGCGACGACGAGCGGTGAGGCGACGCGGTTCAGGCCACGTCGAGCGGCCCGCCCGTGGTCGGCCCGCCACCGCACCAGCCAGATGGCGACGCTCGCGAGCCACACCGGCACGAGCCCGAGGAGGAGGTAGAGGAACGAGGCGAGGAAGGCCTGCCCCAGCCAGGCGATCGGCCGCATCCGGTCGGGCGTGAACGCGGCGCCCCAGGCGTCGAAGCCCTCGAGGAGGAAGGCCGTGAGGACGCCGAGGACGGCAGCGACCACCCACGGGACCCAGCGCCGGCCCCACTGCGGGGCGACGGCGAGGCGGTGCCAGACGAAGGCGACGAAGCCGACGAGGACGGCGACCGCGACGAGGAGGAACAGGGTCATGCGCTGGCGGCGGACCCTCCCGCATCCTCCTCGTCACCCGAGGCGGCGAGGGCGGCGCGCACGTCGCCGGCGAGCTCGGCGGGCTCGGTGCTCGGCGAGTACCGGGCGACCACCTGGCCGTCGCGGCCGACGAGGAACTTCGTGAAGTTCCACTTGATGCGGCCGCCGAGCACGCCCTTCTTCTCGGACTTCAGCCACTCGAAGAGCGGGTGGGCGTCGGGGCCGTTGACGTCGACCTTGGCGAACATCGGGAAGGTGACCCCGTAGTTGACCTGGCAGAACTCCCCGATCTCGTCCTCGCTCCCGGGCTCCTGCGAGCCGAACTGGTTGCACGGGAAGCCGAGGACGACGAAGCCCTCGCCGGCGAGCTCCTCGTAGAGCGCCTCGAGGCCGGCGTACTGCGGGGTGAAGCCGCACCGGCTCGCGGTGTTGACGACGAGCACGACGCGGCCGGCGTACTCGGAGAGGGCGACCTCCTCACCGGTGAGGCGGGTCGCGGTGAAGTCGGAGAGGCTCGTCATGTGCGTCATCGTCGCACGGGCTGCTGACGCCGCCGCAGGCGGCGACGCCACGCCGTCGAAGGTTGGGCCGAGCCCGGAGCGCCCTGGCTCGAGGTGTGCGCGTGGCTCTCGGCGCGTCATCACCTCGACCGGAGGTGGGGTCGGCGGGGTCGAGGTGTTCGCGTGTGGCTTTCCGTGCGTCATCACCTCTACCGGAGGCGAGGGGCGCGGGCGCAGGGCGGCCCCCCGGCGGCATACCCTTCACGTCGTGAGCCCCGACCCCAAGGCGCCGCCACCGCTCGACGTCGACGTCCTCGTCGTCGGGGCCGGCATCTCCGGGGTCGACGTCGCGGCCCGGCTCGCCCGGCACTGCCCGGGTACCGCCTGGGGCGTCCTCGAGGCGAGGGACCGGGTCGGCGGCACGTGGGACCTGTTCCGCTACCCCGGCATCCGCTCCGACTCGGACATGTACACCCTCGGCTTCCCCTTCCGGCCCTGGCGCGGGGACGCCTCCATCGCTCCCGGGGAGGAGATCCGGCGCTACGTCGAGGACACGGCGCGCGAGGAGGACGTGCTCGGCCGCATCCACTTCGGGCAGCGGGTGGTGCGGATGGCGTGGTCCTCCGGCGACGCCCGGTGGACCGTCACGGCCGACACCGCCGACGGTCCGCTGGAGCACCGGGCGAAGTTCGTCTACCTCGCGACCGGCTACTACGCCTACGACGCCGGGTACGAGGTCGAGCTGCCGGGGCGCGAGGACTTCGCCGGCGACGTCGTACACCCGCAGCACTGGCCGGAGGGGATGCCGGTGCGCGGGCGCCGCGTCGTCGTCGTGGGGAGCGGCGCCACCGCGATCACGCTCGTCCCCGCCCTCGTCGCGGAGGGGGCGGCCGAGGTGACGATGCTCCAGCGCAGCCCGAGCTACGTCGTCGCCCTGCCGGCGAGGGACCCGGTCGCCGCCGCGGCCCGCTCGGTGCTGCCGGACGGACTCGCCCACCGGGTCGTCCGTGGGAAGAACGTCGTCACCTCGACGCTCGCCTACCGGGCGCTGCGCCGCTGGCCGGAGGGTGGCCGCAGGCTGCTGCGCCGCGGCGCCCTGCGGTCACTGCCCGAGGGCTACCCCGTCGACGTCCACTTCGCCCCGCGCTACGACCCCTGGGACCAGCGGCTCTGCGTCGCGCCCGACGGCGACTTCTTCGCGGCGATCCGCTCCGGCTCGGCCGAGGTCGTCACCGGGACCATCGAGCGGATGACGCGGGACGGCATCCGCCTGGCGTCCGGTGAGGAGCTGGCGGCGGACCTCGTCGTCACCGCGACCGGGCTGCGGCTGCAGATCGGCGGGGCAGCCGAGATCGTCGTCGACGGCCGGGCGGTCGACATCTCGCGGGAGCACGTCTACAAGGGGCTCATGCTGTCCGGCGTCCCGAACGCCGCGCTCGCCGTCGGGTACACCAATGCGAGCTGGACCCTGCGGGCCGACCTCTCGGCCCGCTGGTTCACCTCCCTCGTGCGGTACATGGACCGGCGGGGGCTCACCGTCGCCGTGCCCCGATACGACGAGGACCCGCCCGGCCGCGGCCCGCTGCTCGAGCTGACGTCCGGTTACGTGCGGCGCGCCGAGGACGACCTGCCGCGGCAGGGTCACCGGTTCCCGTGGCGGGTCGTCCAGAGCTACCTGCGCGACGTCGCGATGACCCGGATGAGCCGCATCGACGACGGGCACCTCGAGCTCCGCTGAGGGCGTCAGCCACCGGGCTCCGGGTCGTCGGCCATCGTCGCGGCGGCCACCGACTCGGCTCGGGTGCGGCTCGCGGACGTCGTGGCGAGGGCGTCGAGGAAGACCTCCCGGGCGAGGGAGAGCGTCGTGAGGTCGGTCGTCGCGGTGACGCTCGCCGTGCGGGGGATGTCGCGGAGCAGGGCGATCTCCCCGAAGCCGTCCCCCGGGCCGAGGGTGCGCCGGGGGTGCCCGTGCACGGTGACCTCGGCGTGGCCCTCGCGCACCACGCGGAACCGGTCGCCGGGGCCGCCCTCCGCGACCACCGCCTGACCAGGGCGGAAGTGCTCCACCTTCAGGGCCTCCGCGAGGTCCTCCACGACGACCACGGGCAGGACCGAGAACGCCGGCAGGCCCCGGAGGAGCTCGACGTCGGGGGACGGCGGGGGGACGGCGCGGTCCAGCGCCGTGAACGCGGCGGCGTACCCGAGGGCGGCGACCGCCAGGACCCCGCCGATGACGAGCAGCGTGGCCCGCACGTCCAGCACGTCGACGAGGAGCGGGGCCGCGAGGGAGCCGGTCCCCACGCCGGCGAGGACGACGAGCTCGAGCGCCCCGAGGCCGCCCGCGGTGGCACGGGTGCCCAGCTGCCGGGGGAGCAGGGTGAACATCGAGGCGTCCTCGAGGGCGTTCCCGGTGCCGGCGACGGCCAGCGCGACGAGGGCGGCGGCCAGTCCGGGCGCGCCGGCGAGGAGGGCTGCGCCGACCGCCCAGAGGAGGACCCCCACGACGAAGCACCGTCCCAGCCGGCTCAGCCGGAGCGCCCGCGCGGACACCACCGCTCCCGCGAGTCCGCCGGCCCCGAGCGCCGCCGTGAGCCAGCCGACCGCGCTCTCGCCGAGGCCGAGCGTCTCGAGGGCGAGGACGACGAGGAGCACCGAGAGCGCCCCCCGGAGGAAGGTCTGGGCGAAGGCGAGGACGACGACGCCGGCCGGCGGCGCGACGGCGGCGAGCGCCCGGCCGCCCCTCACCGCCTCGCCGACGAGCTCACGGGCACCCTCCTCGCCGCCCGGCCCCGCAGCCATCCGGTCCGGTGCTCCGACACGGAGGAGAACCGCAGCAGTCGCGACGAGGAGGACCGTGGCGGCCACGACGACCCCACCGGGTGCCACCCAGAGGAGCGCGAGCCCCGTGAGCGCCGGCCCGGCGAGCGCCGCGGTGTTCTCCGAGACGGTGGCGGCGACGTTGGCCGCGGTGAGCTCGCGCGGGGTGCGAGCCAGCCACGGGAGGAGCAGGGCCTGGGTGGGCCGGAAGCTCGACCCGAGGGCGACCGCCAGCCCGACGAGCGACACGACGAGCACGGGGGCCTGGCCGGCCTGTTCGGCGAGGACGGCGCACGCCGCGAGCACGGCGCGGAGCATCGTCGTCCGGCGCAGCACCCGGTCGGCCCGGCCGCGGTGGGTCATCCCCAGGAGGACCGGGGTGAGCACGGCACCGGGCACCGTCGAGGCGATCCCGAGGTACGCGACGAGTGGGGCGCCCCCAGCCCCGTAGGCGTACACCGCACCGGCGACACCGAGCGAGAGCGTCGCGAGCACGGAGAGGAACCAGGCCAGCCCGAGGGACCGGATGCCGCGGTGTCCCCACGCGTCTCGCCACCAGCTCACGCCGCCCCCGGTCTCTCGCCGGCCCCAGTGCGGGCAGCCTAGTGAGGACCGCCACCCAACGGCCACACCTCGAGTCGGGCCGCCGTGCGGGAGGATGGGGACGTGCCGGTCAGCGTGGCCCTCGCCTGGGCCCTCACGGGCGCCCTTGCCGTCGTCGACTGGTGGGCCGTGGCGCGCCGCCGCCCCGCGGTAGAGCGGTGGGCGAAGCCGGCCGTCATGCTCGGGCTGCTCCTCGTCTCCGTCGCCCTGGGCGCCGTCGACACGACCGTCGGCCGGTGGGCGCTCGCGGGCCTCGTCCTCGGTCTCGTCGGTGACGTCCTCCTCCTCGAGGACTCGCAGGCCCGGTTCGTCGGAGGGCTCGCCGCCTTCCTCGTCGGGCACCTCGCGTGGGTCGCCGCCTTCGTCGCCGCCGGCCTCACCGCGCCGGCACTCGGGTGGGTTGGGGCGGGTGTCGTCGCGGTGGCCCTCGTGCTCGGACGGCGGATCCTCCCCGGCGCGAACCGGGAGGGCGGCCCGGCGCTCGCCGTCCCGGTCGCGGTCTACATGGCGGTGATCGCCGCGATGGCGGTGACGGGCTGGGCGACGGGGCACCTCGCGGTCGGGCTCGGGGCGAGCCTGTTCGTCGTCAGCGACACCGTCCTCGCCCTCGGCCGCTTCGACCGGGAGCGTCCGTGGACACCCGTGACCGTCATCGTGACGTACCACCTCGCCCAGGCGCTGCTCGTCGTCGGGCTGCTCAGCGGCTGAGCAGCGCGACGGCCTCGGCGAGCGCCTCGACGCCGGGTCCGAGGTCGTCCCCGAGTGGCGCGTCGAGCTCGAAGCCCATGAACGCGGCGTCGACGAGGGCCGCGACCCGGTCGACCCGGTCGTCCGGGACGCCGGAGGCGGCGAGGTGGTGCCGCACGGCCGCCATCCACTCCGCGTTGCTCGCGAGGACCGCGGAGGCATAGGGCTCCTCGCCGAACAGGCCGAGCGTCGAGGCCTCGACGTAGAGCAGCTCGCACCGGGTCTGGTGCTCCCCGGTCCGCAG
>DASSQJ010000367.1:0-5665 GCA_035702545.1 Phycicoccus sp. | reverse complement strand
CGCCGGCTACCACTCCACCGGTGGCGTCCAGGGGGCCATCGCGCGCACCGCCGAGGCGGTCTTCGACGACCTCGGACCGGAGGACCGCGCGCTCCTCAAGCAGCTGATGACCCGCCTCGTGACGACCGGGGACGAGGGGCTGCCCACCCGCCGGCGGATCTCCCGCTCCGGGGTCGACTCGGACCCCCGCCGGCACGCCCTCGTCGAGCGGCTGCTCGCGGCCCGCCTCGTGAGCAGCGACGGAGCGACCGTCGAGATCGCGCACGAGGCGCTCACCCAGGCGTGGCCGCGTCTGCGCTCCTGGCTCGACGAGGACGTCGAGGGCCTCCAGCTGATGCGCCACCTCGCCGTCGCGGCCGAGACGTGGGACCAGGCCGGCCGGCCCGAGAGCGAGCTCTACCGGGGACAGCGGGAGACGCGGGCGGCCCAGTGGCGAGCCACCGCCGAGCCCGACCTCACCTCCGTGGAGCGGGACTTCCTCGACACGTCCGCGGCATTGGCCGAGCGCGAGCGGGAGGCAGCGGCCGAGCAGGTCCGGCGGGAGCGAATCGCGAACCGGCGGCTGCGCATCGGGATCACCGTGGTCGTCGTGCTGGCGCTCGTCGCGACGACCGCCGGTGCGGTCGCTGCGACATCGGCCCGCCGAGCCACCGAGGCCGCCGTCGTCGCCGACGCGCGCCGGCTCGGCTCCGAGGCTCTTCGCGCCAAGGACCTCGACACCTCGCTCCTCTACGCCGTCGCAGCGATGCGGCTGGACGACTCGATCGACACGCGGGCGGACCTCCTCGCGGCGATCGGAAAGCACCCCTCCCTCGTCACCGTGGCCCGGACGCCGCGTCTCACGTCGCTCGCCGTGGCCAACGGGTCGGGCCTGGTGCTCGCCCAGTCCGCGCAGAAGGCCCTGTTCGTCCTCGACCCCGTGACGCTCCGCACGGTCCGCGAGGTGCCGGAGGCAGCGGGCCCTGTCGCCGTGCCGGCGCCCGACGGGTCGTTCACGGTCGCGAGCATCGACATCGACCGAGCCCGCTCGAGTCGGTTGCCGGTCGTCCTCCTCGACAGGACCGGCCAGCGGCAGTCGCGACAGCTCGGTGGCGTCCCGGCCTCCAGCTACGTCTTCCAGGACGTGTCGGTCAGCCCGGACAGCCGGCACGTCGCCATCCTGTTCCATCGGGACGGCGATCGACCGCGCGTCGTCGGTGTCTGGGACGTCCGCACGCCCGAGAGGCCGGTCCTCCTGCTCGAGGATGCGCCCGGGGAGAGCCCGGTCGTCGACGCGACGGGGCGCCGGATGTTCCTCGTCGGCGACGAGGGGCTTCTCGTGCTCGACGTCCCGAGTGGACACCGGCGCGCGGTCCTGACGCCCGAGGACCTGCGCGTCCAGCGGATCGACCCGGTGCTCGCCCTGAGTCCGGACGGGCGCGTGCTCGCCGTCTCGACCGGGGCGCAGGTCCTCCTCCTCGACGCCTCGACGTTCGCGCAGCGCGCGGCGATCGAGCTCCCGGGCGGAGTCGACCGACTGCAGTTCTCGCCCTCGGGGGAGCGGCTGGCGGTGTCGGGCGAGACGACCCTCGTCTTCGACGTGTCCGGTGACGGGGATCCTGTGGACGTGTTCGCGCAGGACCGTGCGGGGGAGTGGCCGAGCTTCTCGCAGGACGAGCGGACGCTCTACACGTCGGACTTCGACGGGTCGGTTCGGGCCTGGGACCTGGCGGGCGGCCGTGGCTTCCTGAGCGTGAGCCCCCCGAAGGACGGTCCGCACTGGGGCGACTGGGGTGGCCGAGTGTCAGCGGACGGCCGCTGGGCGCTCGACTGCCTGGACGCGCCGGGGATGGTCGTGCGCTCGGTGGCCGGCGGCGCGGCGAGCGGCTTCGTCGACGTGGAGATGGACAAGCACGGGTCCTTGGACTGCGCGATCAGCGCGGACGGCAGCCTCGTCACGATGACGACGTCCGATCCGCGTGTCGCCGTCTGGGACAACGGCGGCGGCCTCGTTGCTTCTCGCGACCTGCCGGACGGTGAGGCTGCCGCGTTCTCGTGGTTCACCGAGGACGGTGGCCTCGTCGTCGGGACCACGACGGGCAGGGTGCACGTCCTCGACGCTCGCACCCTGGCAGATCGTCGGCCTCCGATCGCCGTGCCCGGTGGGAGCGGCATCTACGGGTTCGCCCTCCGACCCCGGTCCCACGACCTCCTGGCCGGCGACCACCTCGAGACGCTGGTCGACCTCGAGAAGGGCACTTCCCGGCCATCCGGGCTCGGAATCGAAGGTTTCGGCGCCGCCTACTCGCCGGACGGCATGCGCCTGGCCGTCACGACCCGGGAGGGCTCGGTCGGCCTGTGGGACGTCGAGGGGAACCGGTGGCTCGCCTCCCCGAGCGATGCCCAGCCGTTCGCCGCGGTGACGCCGGCGTTCTCACCGGATGGCGGCGAGTTCGCGCTGGCGGCGGGGGACCGGGTGGGGCGCTGGGACGGCCGGACGGGCGCGTTCCTCGGCGCGACCACCGTCGGTGAGGGGACCACCCCTGGTTACAGCCCGGACGGGACGAAGCTCCTGCTCGCCGGGCAGAGCGGCAACGTGTACACGTGGGACCTCGACCCCGCTTCGTGGATCGCGGCAGCGTGCCGCATGGCCGGTCGCGACCTGACCGCCAAGGAGTGGGCGGGGCAGCTGCCCGACCGGGAGCGGCGGCCGGTCTGCCCACAGGCTTCTGCCGGTCAGCCCCTCGCCGGGCCCGGAGCGACGCTCGCGCCGACGGAGCGCTCCGCAACAGGCAGGATGGGACTCGTCGAGTGAGCCCCACCTCGGAGGGAAGTCGAGATGAAGATCCGAACCGCCGCCATGGTCGCCGTGATGACGACGGCGGTGACCAAGGTCCGCGAGTACGCCCGCGAGCACCCCGAGCAGGCCGGCCAGGCCGTCGACAAGGTGGAGGACTTCGTGCGCGGCAAGGCTGCTCCCAAGCACGCCGGGTACATCGACAAGGGCAGCAAGGCGCTGCGGCAGGGTCTGGGCATCCCCCTCCGGCCGGCCGGTTCCGGCCGCCCCACGGCGCCGTTGGCCGAGGACCCCGACCCGGACACCGACGAACCCTGGTCGCCGCACGCGACCGACGACCTCCGCCCGCTCGCCCCCAACCCGTCACCGGGGACCGGTGACGACCCGCAGCCGCGCCGGGGCAGCGACGACCCCGCGCCGATGACGCCGGGGGAGCACCTCCAACCCTGAGCCCGACTCCGCCGGCGGCGCCGATACCGCGCTGATACCGGCCCTCCTCACCGTGGGCCCGAGCCCGGGGCGCCAGGTCCCCGGCCGGCTGAGGAGGACACATGACCACACGACTGCGTCGACAGGACACCGGGCGACCCGCGGGACGGCGGCTACCCCGCGGACCTGCTCGGGCCGCCGCGCTCGCCGTCGTCGCGGCGGCCGGCCTCGCCGTCTCGACGGTGCCCGCGTCCGCTGCGCCACGGACCGTGGACCCCGCGACCGTCTCGCCCGCCCTCAACCCGGACTTCGCCCCGTGGACCTGCCTGCAGACCGGCCAGGGCATCGTCTGCCGGGGGGACGCCTTGTTCGCCTACGACCAGGAGCCCATCGGCCTCGTGTGCACCGCCGGCGAGGTCGTCATCAGCGGCACCGGGCGCGAGCACATGACCCGCTGGCACACCTCGGACGGGCTGGCCACCAAGACCATCGTGAACCTCAGCTACCCGGCGGACGTCTTCACCCTCGCCGGAGCGCCGGACGGGCCGTCCCTGACGATCCGCGGCCACTGGAACCGCCACTACGAGTACCTCGTGCCGGGCGACCGCGACTCCCGCGTCCTCACCGAGGTCGGGGCGATCTACCTCGCGAACGAGCCGGGTTCGGGCCTCGTGCTCCACGACACGGGATGGGTCCGGTACGAGCCGGGCCAGGAGTTCGACACCGTCGCCGACAGCCGGGGCATCCACGACACCCTCCCCGACCCGTCGGTGATCGACTCGCTCATCTGCGACGCGCTGGGCTGAGGGGGCCGGCGCCGAGTCCTGGCGCGCTGCAGGTCAGGACTCGGCGTCGGAGATGTCGCAGAGGACGGCGCCGTTGCTGACGGTGGCGCCGACCTCGGCCTTGAGGTTGGTGATGGTGCCGGCCTTGTGGGCGGTGATGGGCTGTTCCATCTTCATCGCCTCGAGGACGACGACGAGGTCGCCCTCGGCGACGGTCGCGCCCTCGTCCACGGCGATCTTGACGATGGTGCCCTGCATCGGGGCGGTGAGGGAGTGCCCGGATGCGGCGGAGCCGGCCTTGGTGCCGCCGGTGCGGCGGGGGGCCTTCTTCTTGACGGCGGTGCCGGGGTTGCCTCCACCGCCGAGGCTGATCCCGGCGGGGAGGGAGACCTCGAGGCGCTTGCCGGAGACCTCGACGACGAGGCGGTGGCGGTCCTCGGGCTCGGGGGCGTCGCCGTGGGGGCCGCTGTACGCGGGGATGTCGTTGTCGAACTCGGTCTCGATCCAGCGGGTGTGGACCGTGAACTTCTCGGCGGCGTCGGCCGGGGCGAAGGCGGGGTCGGAGACGACCTTGCGGTGGAACGGGGTGACCGTGGGCATGCCCTCGATGACGAGCTCGTCGAGGGCGCGCCGGGCGCGCTGGAGGGCCTGGGTGCGGTCGCGGCCGGTGACGATGAGCTTGGCGATCATCGAGTCGAACGCGCCTGCGACGGTGTCGCCCTCGATGATGCCGGAGTCCCAGCGGACCCCCGGGCCGTGCGGGATGCGCATCGTCGTCACGGTGCCGGGAGCCGGCAGGAAGCCTCGGCCGGCGTCCTCGCCGTTGATGCGGAACTCGATGGAGTGGGCGTGCGGCTCGGGGTCGGGGTAGTCGAGGGCCTCGCCGTCGGCGATGCGGAACTGCTCGCGGACCAGGTCGATGCCGGTGACCTCCTCGGACACCGGGTGCTCGACCTGGAGGCGGGTGTTGACCTCGAGGAAGGAGATGTCGCCGGCGGGTCCGACGAGGAACTCGCACGTCCCGGCGCCCACGTAACCGGCGCGCTTGAGGATCTCCTTGGAGGCCCGGAGCAGCTCGGTGTGCTGGTCGTCGGTGATGAAGGGGGCCGGGGCCTCCTCGACGAGCTTCTGGTTGCGCCGCTGGAGGGAGCAGTCGCGGGTGGAGACGACGACGACGTTGCCGTGCTGGTCCGCGAGGCACTGGGTCTCGACGTGCCGCGGGTGGTCGAGGAACCGCTCGACGAAGCACTCGCCGCGGCCGAACGCGGTGACCGCCTCCCGGACGGCGGAGTCGTACAGCTCGGGGATCTCCTCGAGGGTGCGGGCGACCTTGAGGCCGCGCCCGCCACCGCCGTACGCGGCCTTGATCGCCACCGGCAGGCCGTGCTCCTTCGCGAAGGCGACGACCTCGTCGGGCCCCTCGACGGGGTCGGGGGTGCCGGGCACGAGCGGCGCCTTCGCGGCGAGGGCGATGTGGCGGGCCTTGACCTTGTCACCGAGGGCGTCGATCGCCTCCGGGCCGGGGCCGATCCAGGTCAGACCGGCGTCGATGACCTTCTGCGCGAACCCGCCGTTCTCGGCGAGGAACCCGTAGCCGGGGTGCACCGCGTCGGCGCCGGCCTGGTGGGCGATCTCGATCAGCTTGTCCTGCAGCAGGTAGGAGTCGGCCGGGGTG
>DASSQJ010000366.1:0-2396 GCA_035702545.1 Phycicoccus sp. | reverse complement strand
GGCGAGGCCGACCCGGTCAGCTCCGTGATCCACTCGGCGAGCCGGAGCATGGACAGCTCGTCGGGATTGCCGATGTTGACCGGCCCCGTCTCGGTCGAGAACGCCATCGCGAGGATGCCGCGCACCGTGTCGTCGACGTAGCAGATCGAGCGGGTCTGCGAGCCGTCGCCGGCGACGGTGAGCGGCTCACCGCGCAGGGCCTGCCGGACGAAGGTCGGGATGGCGCGGCCGTCGTGGGGGCGCATCCGGGGGCCGTAGGTGTTGAAGATCCGCACGATGCCGGTGTCGACGCCCTCGTTGGTGCGGTAGGCGGTCGTCATCGCCTCGCCGAACCGCTTGCCCTCGTCGTAGACGCCGCGCGGGCCGATGGGGTTGACGTGGCCCCAGTACGACTCCGGCTGCGGGTGGACCTGCGGGTCCCCGTACACCTCGGAGGTGGAGGCGAGGACGAAGCGCGCCCCCTTGTCCTTGGCGAGCCCGAGGGCGTGCCACGTCCCGACCGACCCGACCTTGAGGGTGTCCACCGGCATCCGGAGGTAGTCGAGCGGAGAGGCGGGGGAGGCGAAGTGCAGGACGAGGTCGACCGGCCCGGGGACGTGGACGAAGTCGGTGACGTCGCAGCGCAGCAGCCGGAAGCGGGGGTCGTGGAGCAGGTGCGCGACGTTCCCCGGCCCGCCGGTGACGAAGTTGTCGAGCGCCACGACGTGCGCCCCCGACTCGACGAGGGCGGTGCACAGGTGGCTGCCGAGGAAGCCGGCGCCTCCGGTGACGACGACCCGGCGGTGGGTGCGGGGGTGGCGGTCCTCGCCCATGCGGTGCTCCCTTCGGTGCGGACCGTGACCCCTCACCACTACCCGCGACCACCGCCGCTGAACCGCCTGCACCGGAACCGTTTCAGGTCCCCTACGCGCGGGTAGCATCCCCACGCCGCATGCCGCACCGAGGAGGAGACACCCATGTCCCAGGACGCCATCGTCATGCTCCGCGACGACCACAAGGAGGTGCGCGCCCTCTTCCGGGAGTTCCAGCGCGCCTCCACGACCCCCGCCCGCAAGGAGCAGATCGTCCGCAAGGTCATCGAGCTGCTCACGGTGCACACGTACATCGAGAACGAGGTCATGTACCCCCGCGTCCGCGAGCTCGTCCCGGACCTCGAGGACGACATCCTCGAGTCCTACGAGGAGCACCACGTCGCCGACGTCCTCGTCATGGAGCTCGACGCGATGGACCGCGAGGACGAGCGCTTCGTCGCGAAGGCGACCGTCCTCATCGAGTCCGTGTCGCACCACATGGACGAGGAGGAGAGCGATTGGTTCCCGAAGGTGCGTGAGGCCTTGGGGCGCAGCACGCTGCGTGAGCTCGGGGACGAGCTCGCCGCCGCGAAGGAGCGGGCGCCCCGCCGGCCCGAGCAGCCCGGGGCGCTGAAGAAGACGATCGACGCGGTCGTCGGCTGATCGACCGAGACGCCTCCCCCGCAGCCGTGTCGCCGAGCGGCACGGCGATCTGCGACGCCGTCGTCGTGGGCGCCGGGCCGAACGGGCTCGTCGCCGCCAACGCCCTCGCCGACGCCGGCTGGGACGTCGTCGTCCTCGAGGCCGCCGACGAGGCCGGGGGAGCGGTGCGCAGCGCGGAGGTGCTTGCGCCCGGCGTCGTCACCGACCTGTTCAGCGCCTTCTACCCCCTCGCCGCGGCGAGTCCCGCCATCCGGGACCTCGACCTCGGCGACCACGGGCTGGTGTGGCGGCGGTCGCCCGACGTCCTCGCGCACGTCCTCGCCGACGGCACGTGCGCCGTGCTCCACGGGGACGCGGAGGACACCGCAGCCCGGCTCGAGCGGGACTCGCCGGGAGACGGCGACGCCTGGCTGCGCATGGTCGCCGGCTGGCAGCGGGTGAGCGGACCGCTCCTCGACGCCCTCTTCACACCCTTCCCACCGGTGCGCCCGGTGTCCCGGCTGGTGCGCCGGATCGGCCCCGCGGACGCGCTCGACCTCGTCCGGCTCGCCGCGACGCCGGTGCGCCGCCTCGTCACCGAGGAGTTCCGCGGCCGGGAGGCCCCGCTCCTCCTCAGCGGCAACGCCGGCCACGCCGACGTCCCGCCCGACGCGGCCGGCAGCGGGCTCTACGGGTGGCTGCTCACGATGCTCGGCCAGGACGTCGGCTTCCCGGTGCCGGAGGGGGGTGCCGGCCGGCTCGCCGCGGCGATGGTCGGCAGGGCCCGGTCGCGGGGGGCAGAGGTCGTCCTCGGGGCCGAGGTCGTCGCGGTCGAGGTGGGCGCCGGGCGGGCCACGGGCGTGCGCACCGCGGACGGACGCCGCTGGCGCGCCCGACGGGCCGTCCTCGCCGACGTCTCGGCGCCGGCCCTGTACGACCGGCTCCTCCCCGAGCACGCCGTCC
>DASSQJ010000365.1:0-10353 GCA_035702545.1 Phycicoccus sp. | reverse complement strand
ACCAGATGGTGACCCTCCTCCTCGCCGGCCACGAGACGACGGCGACGGCCCTCGCCTGGGCCCTCCAGGAGCTCGGCCGCGACCCGCACCAGCTGGCCCGCGCCCGCGAGGCGGCGAGGAGCGGCGACGACGAGTGGCTCGAGGCGGTCGTCAAGGAGTCCATGCGGCTGCACCCCGTCATCCCCATGGTCGTGCGGGTGCTCCAGCGTCCGGCGAGGGTCGGCGGGGTGGACCTGCCGGCCGGGACGACCGTCGCCGCGTCGATCCTCCTCGCCCACGCCCGGGCCGAGAGCCACCCCGACCCGGACGTCTTCCGGCCCGAGCGCTTCGTGGGGACCACCCCGGCGCCGAACACGTGGATCCCCTTCGGGGGCGGGGTGCGGCGGTGCCTCGGGGCGAGCTTCTCGCTCATGGAGGGCGTGGCGGTGCTCCGGGAGGTCCTCACGACCTTCGAGGTGCGGGCGCTCGACGAGGAGACCCCACGGGTCCGGAACATCACCAGCGTGCCGCGCCGCGGGGCCCGCGTCGTCGTCCGCGCCCCGGGGTGAACGGCGTCAGCGGACGAGCACCGTCGGGAGCGGGTCGAAGCCGTTGAAGCCGACGGTCGAGTAGCACGTCGTGTAGGCGCCGGCCGCGTGCAGCCGGACCTCGTCGCCCTCGGCGAGGGCGAGCGGCAGCCGCGCCGGGGTCCGCTCGTAGAGGACGTCGGCACTGTCGCACGTCGGACCGGCGAGGACGCACGGCCCGGTGGGACCGCCGACACCCGGGACCTCGAGCCGGTACCGGATGGCCTCGTCCAGGGTCTCGACGAGCCCGCTGAACACCCCGGCGTCGAGGAACACCCACCGGTCGCCGCCCCGGTCGACCACACCGATGACCCGGGCCACGACGGTGCCCGCGTCGCCCACGACTCCTCGGCCGGGCTCGGCGAGCGTGTCGGGGACGTCGCGCCCGAACGCCTCCTCGAGGCAGTGCCGGATGGACCTGCCGTACACCTCCAGTGGTGGAGCGGCGCCATCGAGGTCGGCGGGGAAGCCACCCCCGAGGTCGAGCAGCCACGGACGCAGCCCCGCACGACGCGCCGCGGCGAACACCCTCGCCGCGGAGCGAACCGGGGCCGCCCAGGCACGGGGGTCCCGCTGCTGGGAGCCGACGTGGAAGGACACGCCGGCGGGGTCGAGGCCGGACGCGGCGGCCAGCCCGAGAACGGTGGCGGCGTCGTCGACGCGGCACCCGTACTTGCGGGACAGCGGCCAGTCCGCGCCGTCGCCCGAGGTCACGATGCGCACGAGGACCGACGCACCCGGCGCGGCCGCCGCGAGCTTGGCCACCTCGGCCGGGGAGTCGACGACGAACAGCCGCACCCCGAGTGCGTGGACCTCGGCCAGGCGGTCCCGGCGGGCGACCGGGTTCGAGTGCAGCAGGTGCGCCGCCGGCGCGCCCGCCGCGAGTGCTGCGCGGGCCTCCTCCGGGCTCGCGACGTCGAAGCGGCACCCCGCCTGCGCCAGCGCCCGTAGCAGCACCGGGTGCGGGTTCGCCTTGACCGCGTAGTGCACCGCGGTGCCGGGCAGGGCCGAGGCGAGGTCGAGGAAGCGGGACACCGCGGTGCCGACGCTCAGCTCGAGGCGCGGTGTGGGCACCGGAGCCGGGCCCGGCGCAACCACGGGTGGCGCCGGGGACGGCAACGGGCCGGCGGGACGGACGGCGACCGGGGCCATCGACATGGGGTGCCTCCTGCGGTGTGCGACAGGGTGAGGAGGCCCTCGGGCGGTGCCCTGATACGGCAGGGCTGTGACCTTGGGCGCGCCGCCGCGGGCGCCGCTCGCCCCGGCGGCACCATGGGGGTGGAGGTGGGAGTCATGACCGAGGAGCCCGGGCGGAGCCCCGACGGGCAGGAGCCGTACCCCGAGGAGGGAGAGGCGTACCCCGACGAGGGCCGCGGGAACGGGTGGAAGGTCGCGTTCCTCGTGCTCCTCGTCCTCGTCGTCGTCGGCGCGGTGGTCTGGCTGTTCCTCAGGCCCGGGCCCGACGACACGGCCACCCCAAGTCCGTCGCCGAGCGCGACGACCTCGTCGGCCGGTCCGACGACCACCTCGCCGAGCCCTTCGCCGAGCCCCTCCGAGACTGCGGACCTCACTGGCTTCTCCCTCGAGCCGGTCGTCGAGAACGGCTTCCCCGAGCTCGGCGACCCGATCGGCATCGGCACCGACGTCCGGGTCGGTCACCACACCGGCTACGACCGGGTCGTCTTCCAGTTCGCCGAGCCCGGCGAGCCGAGCTACCGCGTCGAGTACACCGACGACCCCCGTTCGCAGGGCAGCGGGGACACGGTGAAGGTCGCGGGCGACGCCGTCCTCCAGGTGACGATCACGAGCGTCGGCATCCCCGGACCGGGCACCCCGGCCCCTACGCCCACCACACCCCCGCTCACCGGGACGGTCTTCGCCCAGGTCGACGGCATCTGGGGCGGCTTCGAGGGCTACGGCGAGAGCTTCCTCGGGATCAACGGCGAGAAGCGTCCGTTCAAGGTCACCCTGCTCCAGAACCCGACCCGCCTCGTCATCGACGTCGCCAACGGGTGACCCGGGTCAGCCGCGCGAGCTCCCGGTCGCCGGGTCGAGCTGCTTGTGCCACGACTGGGTCCGGTAGTCGGTGACCCATCCCATCGCCGTGTAGAGGCCGTCGGCGCCGGTCGGTGAGTCCGCGTCCACCTCGAGGCCGACGCGGTTGCGTCTGCGACGCGCGGCATCGGCGATCACGGTGTGCAGCAACGCCTTCGCGACGCCTCGGCCACGGGCCCGGCGGTGGACCCCGATGTAGTCGACGTAGCTCCCCTCCACCCCGGCGGCGTCCGGGGGCAGGACCGAGGACACGACGGCCCCAGCGACGAGCGGCCCGTCGTCGGTGTCGATGCCGGCCAGCCACCAGTGGTCCCACCGGTGTCCGGGGTCCTCGCGCAGGCGCATGACGAACTCGGGGAAGCTCTCCCGGTACGAGCTGAAGTGGTCCTCGAAGGACTCCTCGAGGACCCGGTGGACCGCCTGGAGGTCCCTCGCCACGGGCAGGCCGTCCTCGTGCTGCTCGACCGGACGGATGGTGACCCCCTCCCGAGGTCCCGGCAGGGTCGAGGCCTCCTCGGGGACGACGGGCCGGGTCATCTGGAGCCAGGTCCGCGTCTGCTCGTAGCCGGCCGCGGCGAGCCATCCCTGCTGGCGTGGGTCGTCGGCGTAGGCACCGGAGTCCAGGAGCGTCGCGCGCAGGCCGCGCATCAGGGCGATGTCGCACGCGTGGCGCTCCGCCGCGCCGAACAGCGAGAGGGCGAGGTCGGTGGCCTGCGGCGCAGGGAGGTCGGGCGTGACCGTCACCTCGACGAGGGTCCGCCCGGCGGCCCGGTCGTGGACCGAGAGCCACGCGAGGAGGCGGCCGGAGGGGTCGTGGACGAGGACCTGGCGGCGGGTCCACGACCCGGTCCCGACGAGCTGGCCGAGGACGGCCTCCGGGTCGACGCCCGACCGGCCCCGGGCCGCGCGCTGGTGGTCGGCGAGCAGGGCGGCGACCGCCGGCGCGTCCGCGGCGTCCGGCACGCGGGCCGAGAGGTGGGCGGGCAGTCCGTCGATGCTCACGTCGGGCGTGCTCATGGCGCCCACTCTCCCATCCCGTCGGTCTAGGCTTCCCGCTCCGGGACGTCAGGAGGACCCGTGGCCGACCATGACGACGAGGGGCGCCGGCCCTCGCGCTCGACGTTGACGCGCAACTGGGACGAGCTGCTCCAGGAGATCCGGGTGACCCAGACCGGGGTCCAGATCCTCACCGGCTTCCTCCTCACCGTCCCGTTCTCGAGCCGCTTCGAGGAGCTGACGGCACTGCAGCGCGGGATCTACCTCGCCGTGCTCACCGGCTCGGTGCTGACGACCGGGCTCGTCGTCGCGCCGGTCGCCTTCCACCGGGTCCTCTTCCGGCAGCGGAGGCGCGAGCTGCTCGTCGAGGTCGGCAGCGGGCTCGCCATCGCCGGGCTCGTGCTCCTCTCGCTCACCGTCTCGGGAGTCGTCCTCCTCGTCGTCGACGTCGTCGTCGGGACGACGGCGGGCGTCGTGGCCGGCGCGGCGGTGCTCCTCCTCGTCGCGGCGCTCTGGTGGCTGGGCCCGCACGTCGCCGTCCGGGTCGCGGACGTGCCGCGCAACGCCCCGCCCGGGGAGGAGGACGACGAGGGGCCGCCGGGCGGCTGACGCGCCGACCCGGGCCGGCCTCCGTCGGGCGGGGTGGGACGGATGGGGCCACTGGGATGAAGATGGCCCGGTCGAGCCATGGGCGGTGACGGCCCGCCGGGGCAAGACTCTCCGGCATGGGCCTGCGGCAGGGGCGGGACCCGGTGAGGAGGATGCGTGCGGGAATCGCACGCATCCTTTTCATGCCGTTCCGGACGGTCGCCGAGCTGCCCGCCGTGCGCCGCGTCGGCTTCCACGTCCGGCGGGTCAGGGACGGGCTCGACGTCCACTTCTTCCGCACCCTGATCGCCGCGGCGGCGGCCATCGTCGCCGTCTCCGCCTTCCTCGTCACCGTGCTCGAGCCGGAGAAGCGCTCGGCGCACGGTCTCGTCGGGTCGGGCTACTGGGCGGTGACGACCGTCATCGGCTCCGGTGACGCCTCGTACGTCACCAGCCCCGGGGGCTACCTCATCGGGTGGCTGCTCTCCTTCTTCGGGGTCGCCATCGTCGCGGCGATCACCGCGGCCGTCGTCGGGTTCGTCATCGACTTCCTGCTCAAGGAGGGACAGGGGATGGGTGCAGCCGGGTACAGCGACCACGTCGTCGTCTGCGGGTGGAACTCCACGGCGCGCGAGCTCATCGACGAGCTCCGCGGCGACGAGTTCAGTACCAAGGTCGTCGTCCTCCACGACACCGAGCGGTCACCCGCCGGGGCCGGGACCTACTACGTCCGCGGCGACGCGACGAGCGCCGAGGACCTCGAACGGGCCGGGATCCACGACGCCGCGGCCGCCATCATCTGCCCGTCGAACGCCTCGGACGAGGCGGACCTGCGCTCCATCCTCACCGTCCTCGCGATCGAGAGCATCGCCCCGCACGTGCGGACCGTCGTCGAGGTCAACAACCCCAAGCACGTCGAGCACGTCGAGCGCGCGAACGCCGACGAGATCCTCGTGACCTCGCGACTCGCGTCGCGGCTGCTCGCCCGGACGGCGCTGTACCCCGGTCTGGCCGCGCTCGTCACCGACATCGTCTCCGGGGGCGAGGGCTCCGAGCTCTACCGGGTCGAGCTGCCACCCGACTACGTCGACCTCTCCCTCGAGGACCTCTCGGCCCGGCTGCGCCGCGACCACAACGCGACCCTCATCGCGGTGGCTCGGGGCGGCCGCAGCCTCACCAACCCGCCGTCGGACTTCCGGCTCGCCCCGGGC
The DNA here is from genome assembly GCA_035702545.1 of Phycicoccus sp. Classification (GTDB taxonomy): domain Bacteria; phylum Actinomycetota; class Actinomycetes; order Actinomycetales; family Dermatophilaceae; genus DASSQJ01. The sequence continues at coordinate 4,937 of DASSQJ010000365.1, read as the reverse complement.
GACTCCGCGGTCGTCGTCGCGGAGGGCCTGGGCGAGCTCCATCCGCTCGAGCCCGACGAGGCGCTGCCCCGGGCCTGACGCGCTCGCGGTCAGTCGACGCCGAGCCGCCGGACGGCGAGCACCGCGAGGGCCCGGGCCACGGCCACGACCTCGGCGAGCGGCACCGACTCCCGCGTCGTGTGGGCGAGCCGGACGTCGCCGGGGCCGTACTGGAGCGTCGGGATGCCGGCCGCGGCGTAGAGGCGCAGGTCGGAGCCGTACGGCGCGACGGCTGTCGGGGGGCGGCGTCCCCCGACCGCCGTGACTGACGTCGCCACGTCGTCCGCGAGCGGGTCGCCGTCGGGGAGCCGACCGGACGCGAACTGCCCTCCCGGCCAGGCGACGAGCGGCGGATGGTCGCGCAGCCAGGGGTCGGCGCCGGCGGCGCCGGCGAGCGCCGCCTCGAGCGCCGCCCTGGCCGCGGCGGGCTCCTCGCCGAGCCGGACCCCCATCCGGCCCTCGGCGACGAGCCGGTCCGGGACGGTGCTCGACCAGTCGCCGGCCCGGACGAGCCCGACCGAGATCGCGTACGGCAGAGGGTTGTCCGGCACGAGGCCACGGGCGTCGGCGTTGCGGTCGGCCTCGAGCCGGTGCAGCGCCGCGTGGAGCGGCCAGAAGGCGTCGAGTGCAGAGGCACCCTCGAGCCGAGTGCTTCCGTGTGCGGCCCGCCCCGCGACCTCGACCCGGAAGGTCAGCGCGCCGGCGTTGGCCGTGACGAGCCGCCCCGCCGTCGGCTCGGTGATGACGGCGGCGTCGCCGGTGTGCCCGCGGCGCAGCGTCGCGAAGGCGCCGAGGCCGCCGTCCTCCTCGCTGCCCACGGCGTGCAGCGCCAGCCGGCGCCGTGTCCGCACCCCCGAGCGGTGCACGGCCCGCGCGACCGCGAGGTTCGCCGCGACCCCCGCCTTCATGTCGCACGTCCCGCGCCCGTGCATGCGGCCCCCCTCGACCCGGGCGGACCAGGGATCGCCGGCGGCCCAGAGGGCGAGGTCGCCCGCGGGGACGACGTCGACGTGCCCCTGGAGGACCAGGCCCGGACGCCCGTCGCCGGTCGAGGTGCCGACCAGGCCCCAGACGCGCTCGCGGGGCGCCTCGGTCCCCGGGAAGCCGTCGGCGTCCCTCAGCTCGTCGAGGTCGTCCTCCCACTGGTCGACCTCGAGACCGGCCTCGGCGTACCAGCCCGCGAGCAGCGCCAGCACCTCGCCCTCGGCCGGCGAGCCGGTGACGCTGGGGACGCGGACGAGGGCCGCGAGGGTGTCGACGAGCTCGGCCTCGTCGAGGGCGTCGAGGACCCTGCGCTCCGGGTCGGTGAGGGGCGGCACGGAGGGCACGCTACCGAGGCGCGGGGCGGCACGGCGGGTACCGTCGTCGACGGAGCAGGGACGGCGGCGAGGAGGTGCGGATGGGCGCGGGCCACGGGCACGGGGCACCCGTCGCCGCGCACGCCGGCGGGGCGCACCGCTGGCGGCTGCGCGCCGCGTTCGTCCTCGTCGCGTGCTACTTCGTCGTCGAGCTCGTCGCCGGCCTCGTCAGCGGGTCGCTGGCCCTCGTCAGCGACGCCGGCCACATGGCCGCCGACGTCGTCGCCCTCGGTGCGGCGCTCGTCGCGACCCGGATCGCCTCGCGTCCCGACACCACCGGGCGGCGCACCTTCGGCTCCTACCGGGCCGAGGTCTTCGCCTCGGGGCTCGCCGTGCTGCTCATGCTCGGGGTGGCCGTGTTCATCGTCGTCGAGGCGGTCGGCCGGATCGGGGGTTCACCCGAGGTCGCGAGCGGGACGATGCTCGTCGTCGGTGGCCTCGGCCTCGTCGTCAACGTCGTGGCCCTCGTCCTCCTCCGTGGCGGGGCGGGGGAGAGCCTCAACGTCAAGGGCGCCTACCTCGAGGTCGTTGCCGACACCGTCGGCTCGGTGGGCGTCGTGGTAGCAGGCCTGCTCGTCAGCGCGACCGGAAACGCGTTGTGGGACACGGTGATCGCCTTGGCCATCGCCGTCTTCGTCGCGCTGCGCGCGGTCATGCTGGGGCGGGAGGTGCTCTCGGTCCTCGCCCAGCACGCCCCGCGCGGCATCCGCCCGGACGAGGCCGAGTCGGCGTTGCGCGGCGTCCCCGACGTCGTCGACGTCCACGACCTGCACCTGTGGACGCTCACCTCGGGGATGCACGTGGCGACCGCCCACCTCGTCTGCCGGGCGGGCGCCGACCCGGCACAGGTGCTCGCCGCGGCGGCCGGGGTGCTCCGTGAGCGCTACGCGATCGACCACGCCACGCTGCAGGTCGAGCCGTCGGGCTCCCGCTCCTGCGCCGAGACGAGCTGGTGACCCGCCCTTCCCCGCTCGGTTCTCCCCGACGGAATGAGACGGACCGGGTCCGGGTTTCCCACCGGGTGAGCTCCTCGACCACGACCCGGGTGCCGCGGTCGAGTGTCGGCCTCCGCAGCGAGCGCGGGCCGGTCCTCCTCGCCGTCATGCTGAGCACCGGCCTCGTCGCCATCGACGCGACGATCCTCGCGACGGCGGTCCCCGCGGTCGTCCGCGACCTCGGAGGCCTCAGCCAGTTCCCCTGGCTCTTCTCGGTCTACGTCCTCGCCCAGGCGATCTCCGTGCCCGTCTACGGCAAGCTCGCCGACCTGGTCGGCCGCAAACCGATGCTCCTCGTCGGCATCGGGGTGTTCCTCGTCGGGTCGCTCCTCTGCGGGCTCGCGTGGTCGATGGGCGCCCTCATCGCCTTCCGCGCGCTCCAGGGCATCGGCGCGGGAGCCATCCAGCCGATCGGGATGACGATCGTCGGCGACATCTACTCCGTCGCCGAGCGCGCCACGGTGCAGGGCTATATCGCCTCGGTGTGGGCGGTGGCCTCGCTCGTCGGTCCCACCCTCGGCGGGGTCTTCGCCGACCTGCTCACCTGGCGCTGGATCTTCTTCGTCAACCTCCCGCTCGGCCTGCTCGCCCTGTGGATGCTGCGGCGCCGCTTCGTCGAGCGCCCCCGCGAGCGGACCCAGCGCCCCCGGATCGACGTCCTCGGCACGCTCCTCCTGCTCGGGGGGACCGTGGCCCTGCTCGTCGGCCTCCTCGAGGGCGGGGTGCTGTGGTCGTGGGGCTCGCCCGTCAGCGTCGGCCTGTTCGTGGCCTCGGCGCTGCTCCTCGTGTCCTTCGTCCTCGTCGAGCGGCGGGCTGCCGAGCCGGTGCTGCCGCTCTGGGTGTTCAGCCGCCGCACCGTCTCCGGGGCGGTCCTCGTCGCCGTCGTCGTCGGGGTGCTGCTCCTCGGGCTGACGTCCTACGTCCCGCTCTACGCCCAGGGGGTCCTCGGGACGGGCGCCGTCGTCGCCGGCTTCGCGCTCGCGGCGATGACGATCGGCTGGCCCATCGCCGCCGCCACCTCCGGGCGGCTCTACCTCCGTCTCGGGTTCCGGACGACGATGATCATCGGCGCGGTCGTCGCTCTGGCCGGGGCGGGCCTGCTCCTCACCGTCGACGAGCACTCCTCGGTCCTCCACCTCGCCGCACCGTGCTTCGTCCTCGGGCTGGGGTTCGGGTACGTCACGAGCCCGTCCGTCGTCGCGGCCCAGTCGGCCGTCCCGTGGCGGCAGCGTGGCGTCGCCACCGGGGCGACGATCTTCGGCCGGTCCCTCGGCAGCGCCGTCGGGGTGGCCGCGTTCGGCGCCATCGCCAACTCGGTGGTCCGCTCCCGCACGGGCGGCGAGCCCGGGAACCTCGAGTCCCTCCCCCCGGATGTGCTGGGCCCCGCGATCGACGCGGTGTTCCTCGCCGCAGCGATCGCGACGGTGGCCCTGTTGCTCGCGGCCCTCGTCATGCCCCGGAAGGTGGACGAGGTGCCCGACGACGACGTCCTCCCGGCGACCACCTGAGGCCCAGGCGGGCACCCGCCGCTCGTCCCTGTGAGGGTGGGAACACCGCCCAGCCGGCAGGGTGGTGCGCTCGCTAGCGTGGATGTGCTGGAGACGTGCGCCGCGGCGCCGACCTGGCGCCGGTAGGCGGCACGCCCGGTCGGGCCGAGGAGGGCATCATGGCCGTCACCCGAACCACCGAGGTCACCGTCGTCGACCTCACCGTCGAGCACCACGCGCCGCCTCGGGTGTCCCGTGCCGACCGCCACGTCGGGCACCCGCACCCGCACCCGCTCCCCCTCCTCAGGCCCGGTCCGCGCCTGCGGGCGGCGTTCGTCCTCACCGCGGTGCTCATCGGGCTGATGGTCGTCCAGGCCGCGCTCGGGCTGTTCGTCGACGGGCTGTACCCGGAGGAGCCGTGGGCCGTCGCGGCGCTGCGCGGCAACGACCTCGTCACCCTCGTCCTCGTCGCGCCGCTGCTCGCGGGCGCCACCTTCCTCACCGGGTCGCGCCCCTCCACCGCGTCCGTCGTCGTCTGGCTGGGCCTGCTCTTCTACGGCGTCTACAACTACGCGTACTACGCCTTCGGCGCGGCCTTCAGCGACGTCTTCCTCCTCCACGTCGCGGCGCTCGCCGTCTCGGTCTACGCGCTGCTCATGGCCGGCACGAGCATCGAGGTGCGGGGGGTGGCCGCCGGGGTGCGCGGTGGCCCCTGGGCCCGGGCGGTCGCCGTCTTCACGGCGCTCGTCGGCGCCGCGCTCATCGGCGCGTGGGGGACGATGTCGCTGCGCTTCGCCATCACGGGGCAGCTTCCCGAGGACGTCATGCCGCCGTCGGCCGTCCACCTCGTCTACGCCCTCGACATGGCGGTGCTCGCCCCGGTCTTCGTCCTCGGCGGCGTGCTGCTCTGGCGCCGGGTGCCGTGGGGGTCGGTGCTCGCTGCCGCGGTGAACGTGTCGGGCGCCGCGTACCTCACCGTGCTGTGGTTCGTCGGTGGCTTCCAGGCCAACGCCGGCATCGACGGCAAGACCTGGGCCTCGCCGGTGGCCATCGGAGCG
>DASSQJ010000364.1:0-6451 GCA_035702545.1 Phycicoccus sp. | reverse complement strand
ACGGGGTCGACGCTCACCGAGCGCCAGCCCTGGACCTCGGCCGTGGGGGGCCACGGGCGGGGGCCGGCGACCGCACGCGAGCGGACGACGGCGAGGTCCTCGTCGTAGCCGCTGTGCTCGACGGCCCGCCCGACGGTGGGGTCGACGAGGCCGTCGGTGAGGCGGGCGGCCCGCAGCGCCGCCCGCACACTGCTGGCGAGCACCGGGGACGCGGTGACGGACGCCGGCCCGTGCGCCGCGGCGCGGGCGAGCCGGCTCACCTCCGAGTCGGGGCGGAAGCGCGACGCGGCCCGGTCGAGGACTGCGAGGTGCTCCCGGGTCAGGGCCGCGGCCTCGGCGAGGGCGTCCGGCTCCGTGACGACGAGGCGGACGGTGGTGCCGATCGCCGAGAACGAGGTGCCGACCGGACCCTCCTCCCGCAGCGGAAGGGGGCCGGTCGCGAGGGCCGGTGCCATGGCGCTCACGAGCCGTTCGTCGTCGACTGCGTCGAGCCCGAGCCGGACGAGACCGGGCCGGCCGGCGCGAACGTCGAGCTGCTCGAGCTCGTGCGGGAGGTCGTGGAGGACGAGGACGTCGACGGCTTCCTGGCCTTCGAGGTCCTCGACGCCTTCGAGGGTGTCGGGGTCGAGGAGGTCTTCGGGGTGGCCGCGGAGCTCGTCGCCGAGCCTGCGCTCACCGTCTCGGCACGCGCGTCCGCGAGGTGGAGGCCGACCCCCGCGGTCGCCAGAGCCGCGGCCGCGACGGCCGAGGCCGTCCAGAGCCGGGCCCGGTCCAGGGCGCGAGGGGTGCGGTTCATCGACATCACCTTCCGGTGCGTTCGGGGTCATTGACTCCTCAACCATCCGGGGGTCCCCTGTGCCCGCGCTGTGAGCCCGGGGTGGGCCTTCTGTGGCCTTCTGAGGACGTCTCCGCGTCAGCTGCCGTTCGTCGTCGTCAGCGGCGCACCGCCGCCGACGAGGGGAGGCGCCACCTGGGTGAAGCCGCCGCCGCCCGTCCCCGGGTCCTGCGGCGCGGCGGGCGCGTCGTCCGGGACGAGGAGGAGCGGATGCTCCACCGCACCCACCGCCTGGGCCGCCTGGTGGTCGGTCGCGAGGTGCAGGCCGAGCGCGACCGTGCCCAGGGCGGTGGCGGCGACGACCGAGACGGTCAGGCTGCGCGCCGTGGCGAGCGCTCGGTTCGGCATGACACCTCCCTCGGTGCTCGGGATGCTCCGACCACCGTGCGCCGCCCGCCTGTCACGAGCCTGTGGCGGGCCTGTCAGCTCGCCGGACGGCGCGCCTCGGAGGTGCCCGCACCGGCGGGGACGGGCGCCTCGGGCGCCTCGGACCCCGGCGTCCCCGGGGTCGTGGCCGGCTCGCCCAGCTCGCCGGCCCGCAGGCGCTCGGTGAGCTTGAGCCCCTCGACGTCGAGGTCGGGCAGCAGCCGGTCGAGCCAGCGGGGGATCCACCACGCGCGCTCGCCGAGCAGGTGCATGACCGCCGGGGTCAGCGTCATCCGGACGAGGACGGCGTCGATGAGGACGCCGACGGCGAGGCCGAAGCCGATCGGCCGGACCATCACCAGGTGCGAGAAGGCGAAGCCGAGGAAGACCGACGTCATGATGATCGCCGCGGCCGTGACGACCTTGGCGCCGTGGACGAACCCGGAGCGCACCGCGGTGCGTGCGTCCTCGCCGTGGGCGCGGGCCTCGTGCATGCCGGAGACGAGGAACATCTGGTAGTCCATCGCGAGCCCGAAGAGCACCCCGATGAGCATGATCGGCATGAAGGACAGCAGCGGCCCCGGCTGGGTCACCCCGAAGAGCCCGCCGAGCCAGCCCCACTGGTGCACGGCGACGGTGAGGCCGAAGGCGGCGGCCACCGAGAGGAGGAAGCCGCCGGTCGCGACGAGGGGGACGACGACCGAGCGGAAGACGACGGTGAGGATGAGGAGCGAGAGCCCCACGACGACGAGCAGGTAGGTGGGGAGGGCGGCCGCGAGCCGGTCGGAGATCTCGATGTTCGCGACGGTCTGGCCGGTGAGCCCCACGGCGATCCCGTCGTGGCGCTCGAGGACCCCCGCGGCGCTCTGGATGCCCTCGAGGGTGGCCCGGGTCTGCTCCTCCGCCGGCCCGGTGCTCGGGACGACCTGGAACGCGAGGGTCGTCCGGTCCTCGCTGACCCCGAACGGGACGACGCTGCTCACGCCGTCCACCCGTGAGAGCTGGTCGACGACGACGGCCTGCTCCTGGAGGACCTCGGCGTCGGTGCGGGGTGCGTCGGCGGCCGGGAGGGTGGCCACGGCGACGACCGGCCCGTTCATCCCGGGACCGAACTCGTCGGCGATCGTCGAGTAGGCGGTGTGCGCCGAGGACCCGGTCGGCTCGCTGCCGCCGTCGGGCAGCCCGAGGCGCATCGAGGCGGCGGGGATCGCGATGACGCCGAGCACGGCGACGACCCCGAGGACCGTGAGCCAGGGAGCGCGCGTGACGAGGCGGACGAACCAGGCGCCGTGCTCCTCCTCCGGGTCGCCCTCGTGGGCGGCGCGCTCGGCCGGGTCGCCGGGCGTGTGGAAGCCGTGGGCGCGCCACGTGCGGTGGCTGACGACGCGGGTCCCCATGAGCCGCAGGACCGCCGGGCTCACCGTGACGGCGACGAGGACGGCGACCGCGACGGTGACCGCGGCGACGACGCCCATCTCGGCGAGGATCGGGATGCCGGAGAGGACGAGCGCGGCCAGGGCGATGACGACGGTGCTCCCCGCGAAGGTCACGGCCGAGCCCGCGGTGGCGACCGAGCGCGCGATGGACTCGCGGACCGGCATCCCGGCGAGGATGTTGCCGCGGTGGCGGTTGACGATGAAGAGGGCGTAGTCGATGCCGACGGCCAGGCCGAGCATCAGGGCGAGCGCGGGCGTCGTCTGGTTCATCTCGACGACCGACGTGAAGGCCATGGCGCCGCCCAGGCCCACCCCGACGCCGAGCAGGGCGACGAGCAGCGGCAGCCCCGCGGCGATGAGGCTGCCGAGGGTGATGACGAGGACGAGCAGCGCGACGGTGAGGCCGAGGATCTCGCCGGGTCCGATGAAGGCGAGCTCCTGGGTGATCTCGACGCTGTAGGACGGGGTCACCCCGGCGGCGGCGAGGACCGGGTCGGCGCGCTCCGGGATGAGGGCGCGGTCCTCAGCGGGCACCGACTGGGCGTTGTCGTCGAACTGGACCTGGACGACGGCGACGCGGCCGTCCTCGCTGACCAGGCGCGTGCCCGAGGAGGCGTTCCGGACCGTCAGGCCGTCGCGGTACTGCTGCTCCCCGGCGAGGTACTGCGCCTCCCCGGCGGCGAGCTCCTTCTCGCCGGACGCGACGCGGTCCCGGCCGGCGGCGAGCTGGGCCTCGAGCCCGGGGATGGTGGGGTCGGCCGGGTTCTGCGCCTTGAGCTGGGCGAGGAGCGCCTCACCGCCCGCGAGCTGGCCCTTGGCCGCGTCGAGCTGCTGGCGGCCGGCGGTCACCTGCGCCTTGGCGGCGTCGAGCTTCGTCCGGGCGGCGGCGAGGTCGCCGGCGGACGACTCGAGCTGCTGCTGCGCCGCGAACGGGTCGACGACGCGCTGGACGTGCGGGACCTTCTCCCAGTCGGCGATGACCTCGCGGACCGCCTGCTTCTGGGCGTCCGTGAAGGCGCCGGTGTCGCTCTTGAGGACCACGCGTCCGAAGCCGCCCGCGGCGGAGGGGATCTCGCGGCCGAGCTGCGCCACGACGCGCTCGAACTCGGTGCCGGGGATCGACACCCGGCTCGTCAGGGGCTGCCCGATGGTGGCGGCGAGGGTTCCGACGACGGCGAGGAGGACGGCCCAGGCGCCGAGGGTGCGCCACGGGTGGCCGGCGGCCCAGCGGCCGAGGCGGTACAGGAGGGTGGACATCGTGGCCTTCCGGCGGGGTCTCGGGTGGTCGGTCGGGGGATGCGGGGGGCGTGGGTCAGTCGGACGCGGCGAGGGCCTCGAGGCCGGGGCGGAGGCGGGTCAGGGCCTCCCCGAGGACGTCGTGGAACGAGGCGTCGGTGCGGTGTCCGGCGGCGGCGCGGCGCGCCCAGACGCGGACGGACGCCTCGGCGGCGGCGAGCAGGGTCGCGGCGAGGGTCGCCACCTGGAGGTCGGAGGGCCCGGGGCCGACCCGGGTCCGGAGCCATTCCTCGAACCAGTCGAGCCAGCAGTGCAGCTCGCCGAGCATGAGGGCCTGCGCCTGCGACGAGCTCTGGCCGGCCTCCGCGAGGACGCCGAGCCGCTCGACGAGGTCGACGTCGACCGGGTCGGCGACGACGGCGAGGACGCTCTCGACGACGTCCTCGTCCCCGGGGCGCTGCTCGAGCCGGGAGGTGGTCGCGGCGAGCAGCTCGGCGACGCTCGCGGTGAGCACCGACTCCACCGAGGGGAAGTAGTTGAAGAAGGTGCGCCGCGAGACGCCGGCACGCTCGGCGACGGCGTCGGCGGTCACGGCGTCGACCCCCTCGTCCCGGACGATGCCGTAGGCGGCGCGGGCCAGGGCGCGCACCGTCTCGGCGCGGCGGCGCTCGCGCAGGCCGGCCGGGGCGGCGGGGGAGGAGGGCACCGGACGAGGGTACGTCGTGCTTGCACGGGCGTGCAAATCTGCACGGGAATGCAGCGGTATGCCCGACGGCGACGCTCGGCCGTCACCGGCCTAGCGCGGTGCAGACCATCTCCCGGGCGAGTGCGGGCAGGTCCGCATCCTTCTCGCCGAGGAGGTTCTGGGCGATGACCACCCCGTCGCGGCCGTCGGGCGAGACCATCGCGATCGAGCCGGTGCCGTTGACCGCGCCGCCGTGGCCGTAGAACGTCCCGCACCGCGTCGGGTACTCGGCGAGCCCGAGCCCGTAGTTGCCCTGGGCCGGGGTCGTCATCTCGGTGACCAGCTCGGCCGGGAACAACCGGGCCGAGACGATCGACGCCAGGACGGTGAGCAGCTCGTCGGCGGTCGAGACGACGCCCCCGTTGCCGCCGTTCCCGAACGCGAGGAGGTCGTCGGTGACGTCGACGAGGGAGTCGGCGGTGCCGGCCCGGGTGTACCCGCGCATCACCGGGGAGGCGAGGTCCGGAGGGGCCAGGGTCGTGTGGCGCAGGCCGAGCGGTCCGGCGACCCAGGTGCTCAGGAGGACCGACAGGGGCTGCCGGCTCACCTTCTCGAGGACCATCGCGGCGAGCTGGTAGTTCGTGTTGCTGTAGTGGTACGCGGTCCCGGGAGGGAAGTACCGGTCATGGGTCTCGGCGAGGGCGACGAGCAGGCGGTCCGAGGCGATGACGCGCTCACCGGCCGCACGCCCCTCGAGCAGACGCCGGGCCTCACTCGCGAGGACGGGGTCCTCGAGCCTCGCGACGTCGGCCTCGGCATCGCCCTCGTTGAGCTCGTCGAAGACGCCGCTCGTGTGGTCGAGCAGCATCCTCACGCTGACCGCCGGCGCGTCGCGGACGACGCCGGGGACCAGCTCGCCCACCTCGTCCTCGAGGGAGACCTCGCCCCGGTCGACCGCCTGGAGCACCAGGGCGGCGACGATGGGCTTGGTGATGCTCGCGATCCGGAACGTGGCGCTGGTCGGCAGGGGTGTGCCGGAGCCGTCGGCCGCTCCCGTGGCCACGGCCCACCGTCGCTCACCCGCCCGGACGACGGCGAGCGCCCCCGGAGCGCCGTACTGCTCGCGCTCGGTCTCGAGCATCGTCCGGAGCGCTGCACCCGTGTCGGAGGATGCAGCGGCCGGGGCGGACCGCTCGTCCCCCGTCGTCGCCGTGCACCCCACGAGGAGGAGCAGCACGACCGCGACCGCGAGCCCACGAAGGGACGTCACACCCCGAGTGTCCTACCGCCCCGCGGCCCTGGGCTCGTGAGACGGAGCACACCCGTCAGTCGTCCATCGCCTCAATCCCGAGCTCTGCGAGCTCGCCCATCCGCTGCTGCAGGTGCCGGACCACGTCGGGCGGGGGCGGCTCCCATCCGGTCACCTCCTCGACGACCCGTAGCGGCTCGGTCGTGCGGTAGGACCGTGTCGGGTTCCCCGGGAAGCGCTTGTCGGTGACGTTCGGGTCGTCCTCGATCCTGCCGAGCGGTTCGACCCGATAGACCCTGGCGGCCCCCTCACCCCGAGCGAGTTCGGCCGCGAGCGGGGCTCCCTCGCGGGTCGCGGTGAGGTAGATGTGCTTGGACTGGCGTCCCGATCCGTAGTTCGACCGCCAGCCCGGCGTGAGCAGGTCGCCCGGGCGGAGGTCAGCCCTCGTCCCGTGGAAGAACGGCCCGGGGTCGTCGACCACTCGCGCCGGTGGCGGCGGGTCGCGCAGCAGGCTGTCGAGCCGCTGCATGAGGGCGGCCACCCGGGTGCGGCCCTGCGGCGCTCGCGGGTAGCGGGCCAGCACGTCGAGCACGACGGTCGTCGCCCGCTTGGCCGCAGCGGTGACGACGTACTCCGCCACCACG
>DASSQJ010000363.1:0-11355 GCA_035702545.1 Phycicoccus sp. | reverse complement strand
AAGGCGACCAGCTTCGCGCGCTTCCGCGTCGGCGGCTGACCGCCCGCAGCACCGAGCACCACACCGGATGCCGTCCGCTCCACGGAGCGGACGGCATCCGTGCGTCCGGGGCAGGGCAGCGCGCTCGGTGGCACCATGGAGGCGGAGGTGCGCGATGTCCGGTGAAGAGGTCGAGGTGGTTCGGGAGGGCGGCGGGGGCCCGGTCGAGGAGGGCGGCTCCCCGCTGGGGGATGCCGCCGGGCGCGACGTCGAGCGCCGGGTGCACGTGGACCTGCCCCGGGTGCGCCCCGAGGAGATGGTGACGAGCCAGCCCGCCGAGCCCGCGCCGGATCCGTACGGCGGCCGCGACACCGAGACGGAGTTCCTCCTGCGCCACGCCGGGTGGTGAGCCGGAGCGGGGACGTGGACGGACGCATGCCGGGCACGGACGGATCCCGTCGGGGCTCCCCGGCACAGGGTGCTGCGGAGACGTCCGGATGGTTCGCGCCCTGAGCCGCTCCCGGTCCCTCGACCGGTCCACCCGGTGATCCATCCATATGGTTGGCCCATCCTCGCGGCCGAGCTGTGACCGCCTCACCCGGTGATCCATCCGGACGTCTCGGTCACACCCTCTGCTTCCGGGGGCGGCTCGGCGGCTTCGCCCCGCCACGACCGCCGGTTGGTCCGCGCCCCCGCCGCTGTGACAGGATCTGGTGACCGCCGGACCCGCCGCCGAGGAGGCCCCGTGACCACGTCCGCCCTGACCGAGGCCCCGCCGACCGCGGCGCCGGAGGAGCACCGCCAGCGCCGCGTCCTGCTCAAGCTCTCCGGTGAGGTCTTCGGCGGTGGCCGGATCGGCGTCGACCCCGATGTCGTCCGCAACATCGCCCGGCAGGTCGCCGCGGCGGTGCGCGACGGCATCGAGGTGGCGATCGTCGTCGGCGGCGGCAACTTCTTCCGCGGCGCCGAGCTCCAGCAGAAGGGCATGGACCGCGCCCGGGCCGACTACATCGGCATGCTCGGCACGGTGATGAACTGCCTCGCCCTCCAGGACTTCCTCGAGAAGGAGGGGGTCGACACCCGGGTCCAGTCGGCGATCGCCATGGGCCAGGTCGCGGAGCCGTACATCCCGCGCCGGGCGATCCGTCACCTCGAGAAGGGGCGGGTCGTCATCTTCGGTGCCGGCGCCGGCATGCCGTACTTCAGCACCGACACGGTGAGCGCCCAGCGCGCCCTCGAGTGCCGCTGCGACGCCGTCCTGATGAGCAAGAGCGGCGTCGACGGCGTCTACGACGACGACCCGCGCACCAACCCCGCCGCGCGCAAGCTCGACAAGGTGACCTTCTCGGAGGCCCTCCGCACCAACCTCAAGGTCGTCGACGCCGCCGCGTTCAGCCTCTGCATGGAGAACCGGCTGCCGATGGTGGTCTTCGGGATGGAGGGCGACGGCAACATCACCCGGGCGCTGCGCGGTGAGCCGATCGGGACCCTCGTCTCGCCGGGCTGACCGCCCGCCGGACCCCCGGACCGCCCGGTCCCGCCGGGCGCACCGCCCGGGCACCGCGTGTTTGACACACTGGACCCCACCGCGCGCCGCGCGCGGAGACGCGAAGGAGAGCCGCCCCGATGATCGACGAGACCTTGTTCGAGGCCGAGGAGAAGATGGAGAAGGCCGTCGAGGTCGCCAAGGAGGACTTCGCGGGCATCCGCACCGGACGCGCCCACCCCGGGATGTTCCAGAAGATCCTCGTCGACTACTACGGCGCCCCGACCCCGCTCCAGCAGCTGGCGTCGTTCCAGAACCCCGAGGCCCGCACCATCATCATCTCCCCGTTCGACAAGTCCTCGATGCACGCCATCGAGAAGGCCATCCAGCAGGCCGACCTCGGCGTCAACCCGAGCAACGACGGCACCATCATCCGCTGCGTGATGCCGGTGCTCACCGAGGAGCGGCGCCGCGAGTACGTCAAGATGGCCCACCACCAGGCCGAGGAGGCCCGGGTCTCGGTCCGCAACATCCGTCGGCACGCGAAGAACACGCTCGAGCGTCTCGTCAAGGACGGCGAGGTCGGTGAGGACGAAGGGGCCCGCGCCGAGAAGGAGCTCGAGGCGGTGACCAAGCGGCACGTCGACCAGATCGACGAGCTGCTCAAGCACAAGGAAGCCGAGCTCCTCGAGGTCTGAGCCGGATGAACGAGCTCTCCACACCCGCCGACGCCGCCGAGGAGGAGGCCCCCAAGGCCCCCCGCGCGGGGCGCGACCTGCGGGCGGCAATCGGGGTCGGCCTGCTGCTGGGCGCCCTCGTCGTCGGGACCCTCGTCGTCGACACCCGCGCCTTCCTCGCCGTGGTCGCCGCCGCGATCTGCTACGGCGCGTGGGAGGTGCGCCGGGCCCTGACGACCCGCGACATCCAGGTGCCGCTCATCCCGCTCCTCATCGGAGCGGTCGGGATGATCGTGTCCGCGTACCTGCGCGGCGCCGAGGCGCTCGTCGTCACCTTCGGCCTCACCCTCGTCGGCCTGCTCGTCTGGCGCGTCGCGGACGGCCTCGCCGGCGCGGCCCCCGACCTCGCCGGCTCGAGCTTCGTCGCCTTCTACCCCGTCTTCCTCGGTGGGTTCGCCTCGCTGATGCTCGCCGAGCCCGACGGCCGCCAGCGGATCATCGTCTTCATCCTCGTCACGGTGTTCAGTGACATCGGCGGCTACGCCGTCGGCGTCGCCCTCGGCAAGCACCCGATGGCGCCCTCGCTGAGCCCGAAGAAGTCCTGGGAGGGCTTCGCCGGCTCGGTGGCGGCGTGCGCCGCCGTCGGGTCGGCGGCCCTGCCCCTGATCCTCGGTGGTTCGTGGTGGGCCGGCGCCCTCCTCGGGGCGGTCGCCGCCGTCGCGGCGACGCTCGGCGACCTCGTCGAGTCGAGCCTCAAGCGCGACCTCGGCATCAAGGACATGGGCACGCTGCTGCCCGGGCACGGCGGACTCATGGACCGCCTCGACTCCCTCGTCGTCGTCGCGCCCGTCGCGTGGGCGCTGCTCCTCTGGTTCGTCCCCGCCGGCTGAGCCCGGGAGCGGGCCCGGCCGGCGGGAGGAGCGGGGCCTCAGCCCGCGCGACGTCCGGACAGGCCGGTGAGCGACTCGAGGAACGGGGTCGGGCGCAGCGTCAGCCCGCCGTTGCCGTCCTCCTCGGTGAGGCAGCTGATCTGCCGGTCGAGCCAGTGGTAGGTGTGCCGCGAGACCGGGCTGGTGCCGTCCTGGTGGAGCACCTGGGCCAGCGCGGGCACGAGCTCGAGCGCGTCGCGGGTCTGGGTCGCCGTCGCGCACGTCTGGAGGACGATGGTGTGCCGGTGCGGCAGCGCGAAGACGAACCCGTTGGCCGTGTCGGCCTCCGGGAGCCACCGGTGCACGGCGTCGTTGAGGAACCGGGCGAAGGACGCCGTGTACGGCGAGTCCCCGGTGAAGGTCCAGGCGCTGCGGCGTCCGTCCTCGACCCGCTCGACGTCGACCGGCGTGGTCTCCATGAGCGTGAGGAGGTTGCTGCGGCCCCGGTCGACGAGGGTCGGCAGTCGGCGCCCGGTCTCGGCGATGCGCGAGTCGGGCAGCGTGACGATCGCCGTCGGGAGGTCGAGGGTCAGCACCTCGTGGATGTGGTCGGCGAACCGGGTCGCGTACGAGAAGCCCAGCCCGGTGGACTGGATCCGCTCCGCGCTGACGAGGCGGGAGGTGATCGCCGCGTCGAACTCCTCGTGGCTGAGCGCCTCGATGTCCTGCTCCGCGGCAGCGGTGAGCCGCTCGAGGTGCTCACGGATGGACTGCTCGAGCGGTCCGTCCTCGTCGTCGACGTCGGGCACCGGGTTCACCGGGCGGCTGGTGGGGCGGAGGTCGTCCTCCGTCATGGCAGAACCGCGCCGAGCAGGCGCGGTCCATCGGTCGAACAGTCCCATGGCTGTTCCCTTTCCCTGCAGCTCGTTCCCCTGCTGAACGAGACTCAACTCCACGGTAGAGGTAGGCGGGGCCACCGCGCCATCACTTCGATGATGTCGCCCCGGCGCGTCGCGCGCGACCTGAGATGATCGGGGGGCCATGACCGACACCCCGACCCCGCGTCCCGCCCCCGGGCAGCTGACCCTTGTCGCCCCGCGACGGGGCAAGCCGCCGCGCCACCTCGCCGACCTCACGGTGGCCGAGCGCCGCGAGGCGGTCACGGCGCTGGGCCACCCGGCGTTCCGGGCGAACCAGCTCTCGACGCACTACTTCGAGCGGCTCGTCGACCGCCCGGAGGACATGACGGACCTGCCGAAGGCGGTGCGCGAGGACCTGGTCCGCGACCTCCTCCCCCCGCTGCTCACCCCGGTCCGGCACCTGACCGCCGACCAGGGCGCCACCGTGAAGCAGGTCTGGCGCCTCGTCGACGGTGCCCTCGTCGAGTCGGTCCTCATGCGCTACCCGAACCGGGTCACCGTCTGCATCTCGAGCCAGGCGGGGTGCGGGATGAACTGCCCGTTCTGCGCGACGGGGCAGGAGGGCCTGACCCGCAACATGTCGACCGCCGAGATCGTCGAGCAGGTCGTCGCTGCTGCCCGGATCCTCCGCCACGGTGGCCTCCCGTCGGCAGAGGCCCCGAGCGGAGGGGTCGGCCTCGGTGACGAGGCCGAGGGGTCCGACCCCGGGACCCAGGGGGCGACCCGGGTGAGCAACGTCGTCTTCATGGGGATGGGAGAGGCCCTCGCCAACTACCGGTCCGCCATCGGCGCCATCCGCAGGCTCACCGAACCCCCGCCCTCGGGCCTGGGCATCTCGGCCCGCGGTATCACGATGTCGACCGTCGGTCTCGTCCCCGGGATCGACCGGCTCGCCGCCGAGGGGATCCCGGTGACCCTCGCGCTCTCGCTGCACGCCCCGGACGACGAGCTCCGCGACGAGCTCGTGCCCATCAACACGCGGTACAAGGTCGACGAGGCCATCGACGCGGCCCACCGGTACTTCGAGGCCACCGGGCGCCGGGTGAGCATCGAGTACGCCCTGATCCGCGACGTCAACGACCAGGCCTGGCGCGCCGACCTGCTCGGGGAGAAGCTCGTGGCACGCGGCAGCGGATGGGTGCACGTCAACCCCATCCCGCTCAACCCCACCCCGGGCTCGAGGTGGACCGCGTCCCGTCGCGGCGTCGAGCAGCAGTTCGTCGAGCGGCTGCGCGCCCACGGCATCCCGACGACGATGCGCGACACCCGGGGCTCCGACATCGACGGGGCGTGCGGCCAGCTCGCCGCGTCGACCGCGTGAGGGCCTGACCGCCGTGCGCCCGCGGGTGCTCGCCGGCGCCGCGGCCGTGGTGCTGCTCGCCGTGGCCGGATGCTCGGGCGGGGCGCCCCTCCCGGAGTCGCTGCACGGCAAGGACTCCCACTCGCCGCACGCGTCGACGACACCCGCTCGGAGCCCCGCGACGGCACCGCCGGACGTCCCGCTGCGGGCGGGCGAGCGGTTCGAGGTGCTCCGTCTGCCCGAGCCGTACACCCCGAGCCCCCCGACCAGGGGCGGCACCGACGACTACCGCTGCTTCCTCGTCGATCCCGGCCTGGCCACCGACCAGCTCGTGAGCGGCGTCGACATCCGGCCGGACAACGCGGCGCTCGTCCACCACGTCATCGTCTCCCGCGTCGACCCGGCCCAGGTCTCCCGGGCCCAGTCCCTCGACGCCGCCGAGTCGGGTCCGGGCTGGACCTGCTTCGGCGGCAGCGGCATCCAGAACGAGGCGGCCGGCCTCGACGCGGCCGACTGGGTCGGGGCGTGGGCCCCAGGCGGTGGCGAGCGGGTGATGGCCGAGGACATCGGCATCCCGCTGGCGGCCGGTTCCCGGCTCGTGCTCCAGGTCCACTACAACCTGCTCGCCGGCAGCGGCTCCGACCGCAGCAGCGTGCGGCTGCGCCTCTCACCGGCGGCCGGGTCGTCGAAGAAGGCGCTCGACACCATGCTGCTCCCGGCGCCGGTGGAGCTGCCGTGTCGGGGCAACCGCACCAAGGGCATGTGCAGCCGGGCCGTCTCGGTGGCCGACACGGCGCGGCGGTTCGGGGAGCGGGTCGCCCGGGCGGACGCGCTCCACCTGCTCTGCGGCGCGCTCGACCCCGGCCCGGTCCAGAGCTGCACCCGGCCGGTGCGGGAGAAGGGCACCATCCGGGCGGTCGCCGGCCACATGCACCTGCTCGGCCGGGCGATCACCGTCGACGTCGACAAGGGCACGCCACAGGCCCGCCGGGTCCTCGACATCCCGAGCTGGAACTTCGACGACCAGGGCAGCATCCCGCTGAAGACTCCCGTGACCGTCGAGCCCGGGGACACGATCACGGTGACGTGCCGGCACGACCAGGCCCTGCGCGACCTTCTCCCGGCGTTCGCCGGGCAGCCGGAGCGCTACGTCGTGTGGGGCGAGGGCACGACCGACGAGATGTGCCTCGGGATCGTCCTGCTCACCCGCCCCTGAGGCGCTGCGGGCCGTGTCCGCTGGACGCGCAGACGCGTCCTCCTGACGGAGGCGACCCACCGGCGGGTCCGCCGACGATGGTTCGGGCCGGAGCCCCGGCCACTCGCACCACGACCTCAGGAGCATCCCGTGTTCATCGCCATCCTCGACCTCACCACCGACCCCGCGGACCGCGCGGCCGCCCTGGCCCAGCTCGACGGGGAGCGCGACCTCGTCCGGTCCATGCCGGGGAACCGCGCCTTCCGGGTCTACGCCTCCCGCGAGGACGCGGGCGCCGTCACCGTCGTCCACGAGTGGGCCGACGAGGCCTCCTTCCGCGGCTACCTCGCCTCCGAGGCATTCGCCCGCTCCGGCGCGGCCATCCGTCCGCTCGTCACGGAGGGCCCGGTGAGCCGGCGGTTCCGGGCCGAGCTCGTCGAGTCGGTGGCCTGACGCCCCTACGCTCGACCCGTGGGAGCGCCCGGATGACCCGGCAGGCCTACGCGTTCACCCGGTCCTTCGCGCCGGCGCCGGCGCAGGAGCTGCTCGTGGACCGTCACTACCTGCTCTGCGCGTCCCGCGGGGCGCTCCGGCTCGAGGCCGAGGGGCAGCGGTGGCTGCTGCCCCCGGCCCGGGCCGCGCTCGTCGAGGCCGGGCGCCCGGTCCTCGTCGGCATCCCGCAGGCCGCGACGACGGCCTCGGTCCTCTTCGACGTCGCGTTCGTGCCGCCCCCTCCTGCGCCGCTCGCCGTCGTCGACCTCACCCCGCTCGCCCGGCTCCTCGTCGCGGAGTGCGGTGCCTGGGGCGAGTCGGACGAGCCCCTGCCGCCCCATGGCGTGGCCCTCTTCACCGCCCTCGCCGCCGTCACTTGGCAGCTCGCCGAGCGGCCGAGCCCCGTCGTCGTCCCCGCGGGCCGCTCCACCGAGGTGCGTCGCGCCCTGGCGCTCACGGAGCGGGCGCTGGCCGACGACGTCCGCTTCGAGGACGTGGCCCGCGCGGTGGGGCTCGTGCCGCGCTCGCTCGCGCGCCGGTTCGAGGACGAGCTGGGGACGACCTGGCGCGCCGTGCTCCGCAGGATGCGGGTGCTGCGTGCCATCGAGCTGCTCGCCGCCGGGGACACCCCGGTCACGACGGTGGCGCACGAGGTGGGCTACGGCTCGCTGTCGGCGTTCAACGTGGCCTTCCGTGAGCTGACCGGGCGTACGCCGACCGAGTACCGCGCCAGCTTCGGGGACTGAGCGGCGCGGGGCGCTGAGCGGCGCCGAGCGCGGTGCGCCGCCTCACGGTGCCGCGAGGGCGGCCACCGCCTCGTCGAGCGCGTCGACGAGGTGGATCCGCTCCTCCATCGGCCGTCCCGCGGCGAGGCTGCGCAGTGCCGGCCACACCGGCACCACGTCTGTCCAGTGCCGGCGCCCGACGAGGACGAGCCGGGGGAGGGGAGTCGCCGGGTCCCCGTAGAAGAGGCGGGTCGCGGCCTGGAACACCTCCTGGACCGTCCCGGCCGCCCCCTCGAGGACGACGACGCCGGCCGTGCACCGGGCGAGCAACCCGTCCTCGCGGATGGCGTTGGAGAAGTACTTGCCGATGCCGTTGACGAAGACGTTGGGCGGCTCGTGCCCGTAGAACCACGTGGGGATGCCGATGCTGCGCGGCCGCGCGTCGGGGACCGGCGTCGTGAGGAGCGCGTCGTGCACGTCGAGGGCGACCGTGGCCCACGCCGTGGCGTCGGCGAAGGTCGGGACGCTCCGCAGGCGGGCCACGGCGTCGGCGAGGGCGTCCGTGCTCGGCGCGAACGCCCCGAGGTTGGCGGCCTCCATCGCCCCCGGACCGCCGCCGGTGGCGACGAGGTGCCCCGAGCGGGCCAGGGCGTGGCCGAGCGCCGCTGCGCGGGCGTACGCCTCGCCGTCGCGCCCCAATGCGTGCCCGCCCATGACCCCGACGACCCGGGCGTCGTCGATGACCTCGGTGAGGGCGTCGGTGATCGAGTCGTCGTGGATGGCCCGCAGGAGGGTGACGAAGACGTCGTGGGAGACGGTGGCGTCGCGCGACCACCGGTAGGCCCGGGCGTCCGGGGTCGCCTCGTAGCCGAGCCCGCGCAGGCCGTCGTAGAGCTCGTGCGGCTGGTAGAGCGTCGCGCGGTACGGGTCGACCGGCGCCCTCGGGTCGGTCGGGAAGACGAGGGCGCCGTGGGCCCGGAGGTGGTCGGCGAGGGCGGGGGAGAGGCGCCCGCCGAGGACGACGAGCCCCTCGACGTCGTCACGGGCGAGGAGCGCGGGCTCGCGCCCGGTGAGGTCGAGGTCCTGGAGGCGCCGTCCGCGCAGCGAGCCGTCGCCGGCCAGCGCCGCGTCGAGCGCGTCGAGGGTCTCGATCTCTCGCACGCGCCGACGGTACCCCGGGTGGGGTGCGCGGGGTCAGTGGCCGCCGGTCATCCGGGCGAGGAGCGGCCCGAGGCGGCTCGGGCGGCCGGTGCGCTCCTCCTCACGGTCGGCGAGCCGGGCCAGCCGGAGGCCGGCGTTGACCCCGAGCCACCGCAGCGGTTCCGGTTCCCACGAGGGCGACCGGTGCCCGACCCAGGGCAGCTCGGTGAGGAGCGAGACCCGGCCGAGGACGAGGTCGGCGAGGGTCCGGCCGGCGAGGTTGGCCGCGGCCACGCCGTCGCCGACGTACCCGCCGGCCCGTCCCACGCGCGTCACGGGGTCCCACGTCACCGACGGGTGCCAGTCGCGGGCGATGCCGACCGGTCCGCCCCACGCGTGGGTGAACCGCACGCCCTCGAGGGAGGGGAGCATCGAGGTCAGGGTCCGGCGGACGGCCTCGAAGACCCGCTCGTCGTGGTCGAACTCGGGCCGGACCTTCGAGCCGGCGTGGTAGGGGGCGCCCCTGCCGCCGAACGCGATCCGGTCGTCGACCGTCCGCTGCCCGTAGACGATGACGTGGCCGTTGTCGGTGAAGACCGACCGGTCCTCCAGCCCCAGCCGGCCCCACTGCGCGGCCGAGAGCGGCTCCGTGGCCACCATGAGGGAGTACACCGGCACGACGTCCCGACCGTGACCGGAGAGCAGCGGGGTCCACGCCTCGGTCGCGATGACGACGGCCCGCGTGCCGATCCGTCGCCGGTCCGCGAGCACGACCTGGCCGTCCCAGGAGCGGGCGAAGCGGACCCCTTCGGCGACCCGCACCCCCAGCCTGCGCACCGTGGCCGCCAGCCCGTCGACGAGGTCGCGCGGATGGACGCGCGCGCAGTTCGGGTTGAACGTGCCCCCGAGCGCCTCCGGCGCGTCGAGACGTTCGCGGACCTCGCCCGCCGACAGGTGCACCGTCCCGTCGCCCCACGCCGCGCCGTGGTCCGCCGCTACCCGGGCCCGGAGTTCCTGGGCCTCGGTGCGCGCGACGGTGAGGACGCCACCCTTGGCGAACCCGCTGCCGAGGGACTCCTCTGCGTCGACCCGGCCGACCTCGTCGACGGTGTCGCGCAACGCGGCGAGCTGCGCCCGAGCCGCCGCGGGGCCGTACCGGGCGCGCAGCGTCTCGGGCGAGACCGGCCACAGCGCCGACACCCAGCCGCCGTTCCGGCCGCTGGCCCCGAAGCCGACGTGCTCGGCCTCGAGCACGAGCACCTCGAGCCCCGGCTGCTGCCGGACCAGGTAGTACGCGGTCCACAGGCCGGTGTACCCGCCGCCGACGACGACGACGTCGACGTCCTTCGGCAGGTCCGCGCCGGTGTCGCGCGGGCCGCCCGCGCCGGCCGCCGTGTCGGACCAGAGCGGCCGGGTGCCCGTGGAGGCGCCGGCCGCCGGGGTCACAGGTGGTTCTCGGCCTCGGTGAGGACCGACCGGAGCCGGCGCTCGATCTCGTCGAACTCGGCCGGACCCATCGTCAGCGGCGGCGCGAGTTGGACGACGGGGTCGCCGCGGTCGTCGGCCCGGCAGTAGAGGCCGGCGTCGAAGAGCGCCTTGGAGAGGAAGCCCCGCAGCAGCCGCTCGGACTCGGCGTCGTCGAAGGTCTCCCGGGTCTGCTTGTCCTTGACGAGCTCGATGCCGTAGAAGTACCCGGCGCCGCGGACGTCGCCGACGAGCGGGAGGTCGAGCAGTCGCTCGAGGGTCGCCTTGAAGACCGGCGCGTTCTCCTTGACCCGGTCGTTGAGGCCCTCGCGCTCGAAGATGTCGAGGTTCGCCATGGCCGCGGCGGCCGACACCGGGTGCCCGCCCCAGGTGTACCCGTGCGGGAAGTACGTCGTCCCCTTGCGGAACGGCTCGAAGAGCCGGTCGCTCGCGACCATCAGCCCGAGCGGCGCGTACCCGCTCGTGACGCCCTTGGCGGTCGTGATGATGTCGGGGACGTAGTTGAAGTCGTCGCAGGCGAACATCGAGCCGATCCGGCCGAACGCGCAGATCGTCTCGTCGGAGACGAGGAGGACGTCGTACTCGTCGCAGATCTCCCGGACCCGCTCGAAGTACCCCGCGGGCGGCGGGAAGCATCCGCCGGAGTTCTGGACCGGCTCGAGGAAGACCGCGGCGACCGAGTCGGGGCCCTCGAACTCGATGGCCTCCGCGATCCGGTCGGCGGCCCAGCGGCCGAAGGCCTTCTCGTCGTCGCGCAGGTGCTCCGGGGCCCGGTACATGTTCGTGTTCGGGACCTTGTGCCCACCCGGCACGAGCGGCTCGAAGTCGACCTTCGCCGCCGGGATGCCGGTGATCGACAGCGCGCCCTGCGGCGTGCCGTGGTAGGCGATCGAGCGCGAGATGACCTTGTGCTTGGTGGGCTTGCCGACCAGCTTGAAGTACTGCTTGGCGAGCTTCCAGGCCGACTCCACCGCCTCGCCTCCCCCTGAGGTGAAGAAGACCCGGTTGAGGTCGCCGGGGGCGTGGCTCGCGAGACGCTCGGCGAGCTCGATGGCCGTCGGGTGGGCGTAGCTCCACAGCGGGAAGA
>DASSQJ010000362.1:0-3734 GCA_035702545.1 Phycicoccus sp. | reverse complement strand
CCAGGGACTCGGCCATGACGAGCCCGAACGGCTCGTCCCACGCGATGGGGTTGAGCAGCGCGTCGGCGTGGCGCAGCAGCTCGACCCGTTCCTCGACGGGGACCTCCAGCTCGAGCTCGACGTCCGCCGTGAGCAGCGGCCGGACGACCTCCTCGAAGTACTGCGCCTCCTCGGGCTCGCGGATCTTCGTCGCGATCCGGAGCGGTCGCCCTGCCGCCCGGGCCGCGGTGACCGCGGTGTCCACTCCCTTCTCCGGGCTCATCCGGCCGACGAACGCCAGGTACCCGCCGCCGCCCGGGCCCCAGTGGTACGAGGTCAGGTCGATCCCGTGGTGGATGACGGCGGCGACCGGGAGGTGCGCCCGCCTCGCCTGGTCGTGCGAGATGGCGACGACCGTCGCGGTTCGCGCGACCTCGGCGAAGATCCGCCGCGTGACCTCGGTGAACGGACCGTGGTTGGTCGTGACGACGGGCGCCCGGGCCACCCCGGTCCG
Source organism: Phycicoccus sp. (assembly GCA_035702545.1). Classification (GTDB taxonomy): domain Bacteria; phylum Actinomycetota; class Actinomycetes; order Actinomycetales; family Dermatophilaceae; genus DASSQJ01. The sequence goes on along the minus strand of DASSQJ010000362.1, from coordinate 3,241 downwards.
GCCGGCGAGGAGTGGCCCGAGCACGGTGTGGTCGTGGATGACGTCGACGTCGGAGAGGCTCTCGTACGCCGCGAGGACGTGGGCCGCCTCCGGCACGGTCTGCCCCATCGGCTCGACCGCCTCGTCGAAGAGGAACCGGCGCTCCACCGGGCACCTCGACTCCCCGATGGTGAACAGCTCGACCCGGTGGCCGAGCTCGACCAGGCCCCGGGCGAGGTTGTCGACGACCGCCTCGGTGCCGCCGTAGCCCGGCGGCGGGACCGCCACCCACGGCGGCGCGATGAGACCGACGCGCACGATGCTGCGCTCCTCCCTGCCGGGGAACGCGGAACGGGTCGCCACGGACCGGGGCCTCGTGCCGGCACCACGACCCTCGCCGCCGGGGCGGAGGGGCACCAGTGAGGTTTGTCCCAGGCGGGCGCGTGACGTCCCCCTCAGTGACCGGCGTCCTCCTCGTGGACCGGGCAGGTCCACACGAGCCTGGTTCCGGCGGCGGGCCCGGGGCCGAGGGTCAGGTCGCCACCGTGGCGGCGGGCGCGCTGCTCGATGTAGCCGAGCCCGTACCCGATCCGCGGACGACCGGCGACGCCGACCCCGTCGTCCTCGACGGTGAGGGTGAGGATGCCGTCGGCGACCTCGACGGTGACCGCGGTGCGGGTCGCACCGGCGTGCCGGGCGACGTTGGCGAGGGCCTCTCGCAGCACCGCGACGAGGTCGTCCGCGACCGTCGGGGGCAGCCGGTCCACCGGCCCGGAGAACGTCACGCTCGGGAAGTGGGCGAGCATCCGGGACGCCTCGGCGAGCAGGTCGGTGACGTCCGAGTGCGTCGACGCGCGCCGGGTGCTCCCGCGCAGCTCGAACACCGCCCGCCGCAGGTTCCTCGTCGCCTCCTCGAGGCGGGCCACCCACTCGAGGTCGCGCTCCTGGCGCCGGGTGTCCACCTCGGCGTCGATCTCGGAGCTGATCTGCATCCCGACCCCGATGACGTCCTGGATCACCGTGTCGTGGAGCTCGCGGGCGATCCGCTGGCGCTCCTCGAGCAGGGCGAGCCGCTGCTGGTCGGCCCGCGCCCGGCCGAGGTGGAGCGCCACCTGGGTCTGCGTCGCGAGCCGGGCCAGCCGCTCGACGTCCTCGTCGGAGAACGGGACGGCCCCGGGAGCTCGGCACGCGACGACGACGCCGGAGGGCGGTGAGCCGACGCGGCCGAAGGGGGCGAGGACCATCGGGCCGACGGCGCGGGTCAGGGACTCCGGGCTCCCCGGCGGGGGCGCGTCGAACGCCACGGCCGTGGGGGGCGCCAGGGCGGCGACGACCTCGTCACCGCCCGCCTCGAGCGCGGCGCGGAGGGGCTCGGCGAGGGCTCCGACGCTCGCGCCCCACCGGCGCCGCGGGCCCTCCCCCTCGGAGAGCAGGACGGCCGCCGTGTCCGCCTCGAGGACCTCCCGCGCCCCGACGGCGATCCGCTCGATGACGACCGCCTCCGGCCGGCGCTCGAGTGCCGCGCTGGCCACGTCGGCGACGCACTGGGTCACCTGGGCCTGCTTGCGGGCCGACACCTCGGCGTCGAAGCGTCTCGTGACGTCGACGAGGTGGACGAGGTAGAGCACGTCGCCGTCGGCCTGCACGTCCATCGGGGTCGCCCGCACGTCCGCCCACACCGAGGAGCCGTCGGGTCGCAGGTAGCGGCGCGTCACGGTCCGGCCGTGCAGCTCGCCGGTGAAGACCTGCCGGTGCATCGCCTCCGGGCCGTCGGCATCCTCGACGGGTCGCAGGTCGCCGGGGTCTGTCCCCTCGAGCCCGTGGGCGGGGTACCCGAGCATCGTGGTCAGCGCCTCGTTCGCGCGCACGACGGTGCCCGCCCCGCTCGGCGCCATCCGGGTGATCGCGATGCCGACCGGCGCCTGCTCGAAGGCGGTGCGGAGGGACTCCTCGCTCTCGCGGAGGCGGCGCTCGAGCGAGAGCCGCTCCCCGATGTCGCGGACGACGTTGACGAGGAGGGGCTCCCCGGACGGGCCGTCGACCATCGTCGCGTGGACCTCGCAGTCGACGACCCCGCCGTCGCGGGCCTGCAGCCGCACGGAGTGGAGGCGACGCCCGTCCGTGAGCAGAGGTGGGTGGGAGGCGCCGGGCTCGCGGTCGGGCTCCTCGTGCCCCGTGGGGAGCAGCCGCGCGGTCTCCATCCCGACGAGCTCGTCCTCCGGGTAGCCGAGGAGGGCGCTCGCAGCGCGGTTGACGTGCTGGATCGTGGCGCTGCCGAGGTCGACGACGACGACGCTGTCGGGGACGAGGTCGAGCAGCTGGGCCAGGCGGGCCCGTTCGGCGTCCCCGGCCTGCCTCGCGGAGACGTCGCGGACCGTGGCGAGCGTCATCGGGCGGCCCGAGACGGTGAGGGGCGCGAGGGCGACCTCGACGGGGAGCCAGCTGCCGTCGGCCCGGCGCAGCCGGAGGGGCAACCCCTCCCCCATCCCGCGGGTACGGGGCGATCGACGGTAGGCATGGCGCAGCTCCTCGTGGCGCGCCCGCAGCGACTCCGGCACGAGGTCCTCCAGCGGCCGCCCGACCAGCTCCTCGCGCGGCCGGCCCGAGAGCTCGACCAGCCGGGGGTTGACGAAGGTGATCGTCTCCTCGTCGACGAGGACGACGCCGTCGGGCGAGGCGTCGAGGACCTCGTGGCACCACGCCATCGTCTCCGCGGCCCCCGGCTCGGGGGGCTGCGGTGCTCCGGGGCGGTGCGGTCGGGTCATGTCACCTTCGCTCCGACCCTAGCCACGGGGGGACCGGCGCGGGTGGGCACAGGACGTGGATCACGTCCTGTGGGCTCCCGTGAACGCGGGCTGTGGCGCAACGGACTCCCGGCGGCCGAGCGCCCCGGGCCCGGCCTACGCTGCTCGTATGGACGTCCCCGGGACGACCAGGTCCGGACCGTCCGTTCCCGCGGGCGACCTCGCCGGGCTGAGCACCGCGGAGGCGGAGCGGCGGCTGCGGCGCGACGGCCCCAACGTCGTCCCGCGGCCCCGGCGCGCCGGGCTCGTCCGCCAGCTGCTCGGCCAGCTGACCCACCTGCTCGCCCTCCTCCTCTGGGCGGCGGCGGGGATGGCCCTCCTCGCCGGCATGCCGCAGCTCGCCGTGGCGATCGTCGTCATCGTCGTCGTCAACGCGCTCTTCGCCTTCTGGCAGGAGTACCGCGCGGACCGGTCCACCGAGGAGCTCGCGCTCCTCCTCCCCAACCGGTGCCGCGTCG
>DASSQJ010000361.1:0-21980 GCA_035702545.1 Phycicoccus sp. | reverse complement strand
CGGCCTCGCCGCGGCCCGGCTCTCCCGGGAGCTCGGGCTCGACCTGTTCACCGCCGAGGTCGCCGAGCGGACCCCGGCCCGAGTCCTCGTCCCCAGCCCGGAAACCCCCTGAGAGAAGGTAGCCCGCCATGGCCGCTGTGACCGACGTCCTCGACGTCGCCCCCTCCCTCCGCGATCCGGCGGACGTCCGGGTCGTCGACCACGACGCGACGCTCGAGGGTGTCGACGCGGTCAGCGTGCCGGTGACGTCGACGGGGGAGGTCCCGGACGTCCTCGGCGTCGACCTCGAGGGGCTGGCCCGGGCCGGCTTCCGCCCCACGGTCGGCCAGGCCATCGCCTTCCCCTCGGCCACCGCCCCGGTGCTCGTCGCCGTCGGCCTCGGGGAGATCGCCGCGATGGACGCAGCGGCCGTGCGGGACGCGGCTGCGGCGTTCGCGGGAGCGGTGCCCCACGACGCGCACCTCGCCACCCGGGTCCCCCGGTCGGAGCACGTGACGACGGCCCAGGCGGCCGCCGCCATCGTCGAGGGGGTCCTCCTCGCCCGGTACCGGTTCAGCCTGCGGAGCTCGGACGCGGGTCCGGTCCGCGTCGCGTCCCTCATCCTCGTCGCCCCCGAGGGGGAGCGGGCCGCCGTCGAGGAGGGCGTGGCTCGGGGACGGGTCACCGCCCGGGTCGCGATGCTGAGCCGCGACCTCGCCACCTGCCCGGCCGGGATGCTCACCGCCTCCGCGATGGCCGACCTCGCCGTGGCCCTCGGTCCCGACGCCGGTCTCGAGGTCGACGTCTTCGGCAAGGACGAGCTCGTCGAGATGGGCTGCGGCGGCCTCCTCGGCGTCAACCGGGGCAGCGTCGAGCCGCCGCGGATGGTCCGGATGCGGTACGTGCCGGACGGTGACGCGGTGGGCCACCTCTCGCTCGTCGGCAAGGGGATCATGTACGACTCGGGTGGCATCAACCTCAAGCCGAGCGACGTCTCGCACTCGCAGATGAAGAACGACATGAGCGGTGCCGGCGCGATCCTCGCCGCGATGACGGCGCTGCGCGAGGTGGGCTGCCGGTCACGGGTCACCGCCTACCTCATGTGCACCGACAACATGCCCTCCGGCTCGGCGATGCAGCTCGGCGACGTCCTCACCATGCGCAACGGGAAGACGGTCGAGGTGATGAACACCGACGCCGAGGGCCGCCTCGTCATGGCCGACGCGCTCGCCCTCTCGGTCGAGGACGGCGCGGACGTCATCGTCGACGTCGCGACCCTCACCGGGGCCTGCCTGCGGACCTTCGGCACGGAGGTTGCCGGGGTCATGGGCAACGACGCCGGCGTCGTCGACCAGGTCCGGGCCGCGGCCACCCGGGCCGACGAACCGGTCTGGGAGCTGCCGCTCGTCCGGTCCTACCGCAGCCAGCTCGACTCGACCGTCGCCGACATGACGAACCTCGGCGGTCCCTACGCCGGGTCCATCACCGCCGGCCTGTTCCTCGAGGAGTTCGTCGACGGGACCCCGTGGGCCCACGTCGACATCGCGGGCACCGCGCAGGCCGAGGCCTCGCGGCGCTGGATCCCCAAGGGCCCCACCGGGTTCGGGGCGCGCCTCCTCGTCGAGCTCGCGCTCGCGTTCCAGCCGCCGGCAAAGGGTTGACGACCCCGTGGACCCGGTGACGACGACCCTGCTCGTCCTCGTCGGCGCGGTCCTCGCGTTCGTCACCAACCGGATCCCGCTCGGGGTCGTCGCCATCGGCGTCTCGCTCGCGCTGTGGGCGACCGGCATCCTCGACCTCGGCCAGGCCCTGGCGGGGTTCGGCGACCCGACGGTCCTGTTCATCGCTTCGCTCTTCGTCGTCGCCGAGGCGCTGGACTCGACCGGGGTGACCGCGTGGGCGGGCCAGCAGCTCATCGCCCGCGGCGGGACGAGCCGGACCCCCCTGCTCGTCCTCGTCTGCCTGCTCGTCGCGCTGCTCACCGCGCTCATCAGCGTCAACGGCGCGGTCGCGGCCCTGCTGCCGGTCGTCGTCGTCGTCGCGGCGCGGGCCGGTCTGCCGCCGTCGCAGATGCTCATGCCCCTCGCGTTCTCCGCCCACGCCGGCTCGATGCTCGCGCTCACCGGGACGCCGGTGAACATCATCGTCAGCGAGGCGGCCGTCGACGCCGGGGCCCGGCCGCTCGGCTTCGTCGAGTTCTCCCTCGCCGGGCTGCCGCTGCTCACAGGGACCCTCCTCGTCATCGTCCTCGCGGGCCGCCGGCTGCTGCCGCACCGGGCGCCGGAGAGCCTGCCCCAGGACCTCGGGGACCTCACCGACGCCCTCCGGGCCCAGTACCGGCTCGGGGAGGACGCCGAGCTCGTCGGCGCGCGCCGGGGCGTCGCCGAGGTGCTCGTCCGGCCGCGCTCCCCGCTCATCGGCACCCACCTCTTCCCCGGGATGGCGACACCGAGCGGCGACCTCGTCGTCCTCGCGGTCAGCCGGTCGGGCGCGCCGCTCGAGGGTCCCGACGAGACCCTCCGGGCCGGCGACACGCTCCTGCTCAGCGGGTCGTGGGACAAGCTGAGCGAGCACACGAGCGACGCCTCCGAGGTCCTCGTCGTCGACCCGCCGGAGGCGCTGCGGCGGGCGGTCCCGCTGGGGCCCGGGGCCCGACGGGCGGCGGTCATCCTCGCCGGGATGGTCGTGCTCCTCGCGACCGGTGCCGTCCCCGCAGCGGTGGCCGGGATGCTCGCCGCCGTCGCCGTCATCCTCAGTGGGATCCTCACGTCGGCCCAGGCATACCGGAGCATCTCGTGGACCACCGTCGTCCTCGTCGGCGGGATGATCCCCCTCTCGACGGCGTTCACCACGACGGGCACGGCCGACGCCATCGCCCGCCGGCTCCTCGACGTCGTCGGGACGGCGTCACCCCACCTCGCCCTGCTCGCCGTCTGCGTGCTCACCATGGCCCTCGGCCAGCTCATCTCGAACACCGCGACCGTGCTCATCGTCGCCCCGATCGCCGGCGTCGTCGCGACGGACCTCGGGGTCTCACCGCTCCCGTTCATGATGGCGCTCGCCGTCTCCGGCGCCGCCGCGTTCCTCACCCCGGTCGCCACCCCGGCGAACACCATGGTCCTCGAGCCGGGTGGCTACCGGTTCGGCGACTACTGGAAGCTCGGCCTGCCGCTGCTCCTGCTCTTCCTCGTGGTGGCGGTGTTCTGGGTGCCGTTCGTCTGGGGGTTCTAGCCGTGTCACCACGCGTGAAAGCTTCGACGAGCGCCCGCCCGCGCGTGGTTGGATCATCGAACCAAGACCTGAGGAGGTCCCCATGAGCGCGACGAACCCGGTGGTCGCATTCGTCGTCGTCATGGCCGTCTGGACGGTCAGCGAGTACGTCGCGCGCAAGACGAAGTCGCTGCTCTCCTCGCTCTTCGTCGCGTCGCTGATCTTCCTCGTCGGCTTCCTCAGCGGGATCTTCCCCGACGACCTGCTCGCCAGCTCCTCGCTGCTCGCGCTCGCCGGCGTCGTCGTCGGCTTCATCATCGTCCACCTCGGCACGATGATCAGCCTCGACGACTTCACGAAGCAGTGGCGCCCCTTCCTCATCGGCGCCTACACCGTGCTCGGCATCGGCGTCGCGCTGTGGCTGGCGAGCCTCGTCTACGGCCGGCGCATCTCCGGGAGCGCCGCCGACGGCTACGCCCAGGCCCTCGACTTCGTCGTCGCCGGCACCGGCGCCCTGAGCGGCGGGACGATCTCGGTCATCATCGTCCAGGAGGCGGCCCTCGGCGTCGGCCTCACCGCGATCGCCGTCTTCCCCGTCCTCATCGCCGCCCTCCAGGGCCTCGTCGGCTTCCCGCTGACCTCGCTCATCCTCCGCAAGGAGGCGGCCCGGCTCCGCGACGACTACCGGGCCGGGAACCTCGCGCCGGCGGAGGTCCCCGAGGTGGACGAGGCGTCGGCGTCCCTGCTGCCGGCGGCCTTCCGCAACACGCCGGGGACGCTGTTCGTCGTCGGTCTCGTGGTGCTCGCGTCCCTCGGGATCAACAACCTCACGGACGGGATACTCAACACCTTCGTCGTCGCGCTGATCTTCGGGATCGTCCTGCGCACCACCCGGGTCTTCAAGCCGTCGGTGCTCGCCGGGATCGACTCCTTCGGCCTGATGATGCTCGCGATCATGATCCTCGTCTTCGGCCCGCTCGCGACCGTGGAGCCCGCCGACGTCAAGGCGCTCGCCTTCCCCCTGTTCCTCGCGTTCGTCTTCGGCGTCGCGGGGATCGCCGGCTTCTCGGCGCTCGTCGGGAAGCTCGTCGGCTACAGCATCCCGATGTCGATCGCGATCGGGCTGACCTCGCTCTACGGCTTCCCCGGGACGATGATCCTCTCGCAGGAGGCCGCGAAGGGCGCGGGGGAGGACGAGGAGGAGGTCGCGGCCATCGAGCACGCCATCCTCCCGAAGATGATCGTCGCCGGGTTCTCGACGGTGACCATCACCTCGGTCGTCGTGACCAGCATCATCGCGGGGAGGATCGGCGCGGGCTGAGTGTGGGGTGGCCCGCTGCCGTTCAGGCGTAGCGGCGGGCCACGGACACCGCCCGGGCGCCGTAGGACCCGCCGAAGAGGATGGCGTGCACGAGGAGCGGGTGGAGCTGGTGGAGGGGAACCCGCTCGCGCCAGCCGTCGGCGAGCGGCGCCGCCTCGTCGTACGCGTCGAGCACCCGGTCCAGGTGGGGCGCCCCGAAGAGCTGGAGCATCGCGAGGTCGGCCTCGCGGTGGCCGCCGTGCGCCGCCGGGTCGATGAGGACCGCGCCCGCCTGCGTCCACAGGACGTTGCCGGACCACAGGTCGCCGTGCAGCCGTGCCGGTGGCTCCGCGGTGTCGAAGGCGCCGCCCGCGACGAGGTCGGCGAGGCGGTCGAGGTGGGCGGCGCCGTCGTCGTCGAGGGCGCCCCGGTCCCGCCCGGCACGAACGAGGGGCCCGATGCGCGCCTCGGCGAGGAACGGCCCCCACGTCGGCCACGCGCCGAGGCGCATCGGCAGCGGCTCCTCGAGGGGACCGAGCCAGCCGTCGCCGGTCCACCCGTCGGGTGCGGCGCCGTGGGCCGGCGCCCCCGCCGCGTGCGTGGCGGCGAGTCCCCGGCCGAGGGCCTCCGCGTGGGTGGGGGTGGGCGCCGCCTCGTGGAGGCGCGGCAGGTCGAGGTGGTCGTCCGCGACGTCGAGGACGTCGACGACGCAGGCCCCGCCCGCGGCGGCCAGCCAGCGCAGCCCGGCCGCCTCCCAGGCGAAGTACCCGCGCGGCACGCGGGACGACGCCTTGCGGAACACCTCGCTCACCCGGCCATCGTCGCAGGAGCCCTCCGGCGTGCCCGGATCGCGCCCACGGCGCCGGCGCTGGGCTAGTCTGCAAGGCTGTACGACCCCGGAGGACCCATGTCGAACACGCTCGCCGTCCCGCCCCCCGAGGACCTCACCCCGGACGCCTCGGCCACCCTGACCCTGCTCACCGACGAGATCGGTGGCGTCCTGGAGTCGATGGAGGAGCTCTCCGACTACCTCGAGCGCGTCGTCCACGCCGTGCGCCGCCACGTGGAGGGCTGCGACGAGGTCGGCGTCACGGTCCTCACCGACGACCGGCCGCACACCGCGGCGTACACCACGGTCCAGACCCTCGAGATCGACGCCGCGCAGTACGCGATCGACGAGGGTCCGTGCCTCGACGCCGCCCGCCACCGCCGCGAGAACGTCGTCGACGACGTGCTCGTCGAGGACGAACGCTGGCCGCTCTTCACCCAGCACGTCGCCCAGGAGGGGATGCGCTCCCTCCTCGCCCTGCCGCTCGTCAGCGGTGACGAGTGCGTCGGCGCGCTCAACCTCTACGCGTGGGAGCCCGGGGCGTTCCGTGACTTCGACGCCACCCTCGTCCGGGTCGCGGCGGCCCGCTGCGCGGACGCCGTCGTCGCCGTCACGGCCCTCGACGGGCTCAAGCGGCTCACCGGCCAGCTCGAGCAGGCGATGGCGAGCCGCGCGGTCATCGAGCAGGCCAAGGGCGTCATCATGGCGATGCGGGGGATCACCGAGGACGAGGCCTTCGAGGTGCTGCGGCGCAGCTCCCAGGACCGGAACGTCAAGGTGCGGGCGCTGGCGCAGCAGGTGGTCCGCGAGATCGTCGAGCAGCGCCGGGAGCCGTCCGGGCGGGCCTGACCCTGCCCTAGCATCGCGTCCATGGCGCGACCCCACGCCGCGGCCCTCCTCGAGGACGCCTACAACCGCCGGAAGGCGGCGCTGCTCCACGGCCGCGGCTGGACCACGCGGATCGTGCCCTCGACGGGCTACGGCAGCGTGAGCCGGCTGAGGGTGTTCGGGCGCGTCATCATGACGCGCGGCCGGCCCGAGGACGAGCCCGACGAGCCCACGTACGCCGCACGGCTGCGGGCCGTCGAGCTCGAGACCCGGGGGTGGCGGGCGTTCTTCGCGACGCCGGCGGCGGACGAACCGGTGACGGTGCGGGTCAACGAGCGGCTCGTCACGAGCCGCACCGACCGCGGCGGGTACCTCGACCTGACGATCCGGGGGCACGGCCTGGCGCCCGGCTGGCACCGCGTCTTCCTCTCGAGCCCGCGCGCGGAGCCCCTCGACGTGCCCGTGCTCGTCGTCGGGTCGACGGTGACCCACGGCATCATCAGCGACATCGACGACACGGTCCTGTCGACGTCGCTGCCGCGACCGATGATCGCCTTCTGGAACACCTTCATGCGCTCCGAGGGCGCGCGGCGGCCGGTGCCCGGGATGGCGACGATGTACCGCGAGCTGCTCGCGGAGCATCCCGAGGCCCCGGTCGTCTACCTCTCGACGGGGGCGTGGAACACCGCGCCCCAGCTCACCCGGTTCCTCCGGCGCAACGGCTACCCGGCCGGCCCGATGCTGCTCACCGACTGGGGGCCGACCAACACCGGGTGGTTCCGCTCCGGCCAGGACCACAAGCGGGCCCAGCTGCACCGGCTCGCCCGGGAGCTGCCGAACGTGCGGTGGCTGCTCGTCGGCGACGACGGCCAGCACGACCCCCGGCTCTACACCGAGTTCGCCTCGAAGCGCCCGGACCGGGTCCGCGGCCTGGCGATCCGCCAGCTGTCGGCGGGCGAGCAGGTCCTCTCGCACACCCTGCCCGTCGCCTACGACGACCTCGCGCCGGCCCCCACCGAGGAGCTCGAGGTACCCGTCGTACGGGCTGCCGACGGGTACGGCCTGCTTCGTCAGGTCCGCGGCCTGTGGGCCGACGCCGTCCCGGCCCGCACGCTCGCCGCCCGGGCCTCCGCGACCGTCACGCCGATCGACGAGCCCCCGGCGTACGCGCTGCCCGACCCCGACGAGCGGTAACGTCACGGCATGCCCGAGCTGCCCGAGGTGCAGGCCCTCGTCGACTTCCTCCGGGAGCGCACGGCCGGGCTCGTGGTCACCGGGGTCGAGCTCGGCTCGTTCCACGTCCTCAAGACGTTCACCCCGCCACCGGAGGCCCTGACCGGCGCGCCGGTCGACGGCGTGGAGCGCCACGGGAAGTTCGTCGACCTCGACTGCGGCGGCACGCACCTGGTCTTCCACCTCGCCCGCGCCGGGTGGCTGCGCTGGTCCGACGCGATGCCGGCCACCCGGCTGCGGCCGGGGAAGTCGCCGATCGCGCTGCGCGTCCGGTTCGACGACGCGTCCGGGTTCGACCTCACGGAGGCGGGGACCCAGAAGCGGCTGGCCGCCTACCTCGTCGGCCGGGTCGCGGACGTGCCGGGGATCGCCTCGCTCGGCCCGGACCCGCTGGCGGACACCTTCACCGAGGAGGACTTCGCGGCAATCCTCGCCGCACACCGGATGCAGGTGAAGGGCCTGCTGCGCGACCAGTCGATCATCGGCGGGGTCGGCAACGCCTACTCCGATGAGATCCTCCACGTCGCCAAGCTCTCGCCGTTCGCCATCGCCAGCCGGCTCGACGAGTCCGAGGTCGCCCGGCTCTACGCGGCCCTCCGCGGCACGCTCGCCGCCGCGGTGCAGGCGGCCTCGGGGAAGCCGGCGAAGGAGCTCAAGGACGCCAAGCGGGCGGGGATGCGCGTCCACGGCCGCACCGGCGAGCCGTGCCCGGAGTGCGGGGACGTCGTCCGGGAGGTGTCCTTCGCGGACTCCTCGCTCCAGTACTGCGCCACGTGCCAGACCGGCGGGAAGCCGCTGGCGGACCGGCGGACGAGCAAGTTCCTCAAGTAGCCGGCCGGGTGAGCCGGGTCGAGGTGATACCGCGCGGATTCCGGCGCGACGACACCTCGACCCGATGGGCGGGAGGCGTCCGCGCCGACCTCACGCCGTGGCGCTGAGGAGGAAGCTCGCGGCGAAGCCGATGACGGTGAGCAGCCCGACGAGCCGTCCGGCGTGCTCGCTCGCCTCCGGCACCATCGTGTCGGCGAGCATGGTGATGATGGCGCCGGCGGCGAAGGTCTGGATGAAGGCGAGCGTCGCCTCGGAGGCGCCACCGAGCAGGCCGTAGCCGAGGACGGACGCGAGGGTGGACACGGCGGTGACGAGGGCCCAGAGCCCGAGGATCCAGCGCCGCGAGCGGCCCGCGGCCTGCAGCCCGGTCGTCGCCGACACCGACTCCGGGATGTTCGAGAGGAAGACGGCGGCCACCATCGCCAACCCGACGCCCTGGCCGCCGAGCAGGGTGATCCCGATCGCCGCGGACTCCGGGATGCCGTCGAGGAGGGCGCCGAGGACCAGCGCGAGCCCACTGGACGCCCCACTCCCGCCTGCCTTCGACGGGCCACTGCTGCCCAGGTCCTGAGGGTCGTCGGACGCTGAGCCCTTCGACGCCCGAACACCACCGTGGACCGGGCTCTTGCGCCGGTGCCCGCCCTTGCTGTCGATGAACCAGTCGCCGGTGAAGTACGTGAGCGCGCCGGCGAGCAGCCCCGACGTCGCGGCCCACCCCCCGGCCGAGCGGAAGGCCTCCTCCATCAGCTCGAAGGCGGCCGCGCTGACGAGCACCCCAGCCCCGAAAGCCATGATGAGGCCGATGACCCGCCGCGAGACCGGCAGCAGCAGGGCCAGCGCGGCCCCGACGAGCAGGGCGGCGCCACCGACGAAACCCCACCACGCGGCCTCCAGCACCCCGCCACGCTAGCGAGGTCACCGTGGTCCACGGGGCCGCCGTGGCGGACCGATCCGGAGCCATCGTCCGCGGTGGGCCCCGGTCGCGGGTCCCTACCGGCGCGCGGGGCGGCGGAGGCGACACGATCGCGGCGTATCCGGATGTATGCGGTTCTCGCTAGACACGCGTATACCCTCCGATCGTGGACCCGATCCGTAACCCGTACGCCCCCGGCGCGGGCCAGCGGCCCCCCGAGCTCGCCGGACGCGACGAGCAGCTCGACGGCTTCGACGTCGTCCTCGAGCGGGTCGCCCGCGGCCGGCCGGAGCGCTCCGTGGTGCTCACCGGGCTGCGCGGGGTCGGCAAGACCGTCCTCCTCAACGCGCTGCGGTCCTCGGCGGTGCGCGCGGGGTGGGGGACGGGCAAGCTCGAGGCCCGGCCCGACCAGTCGCTGCGCCGCCCGCTGGCGTCCGCGGTGCACCAGGCGGTCCGCGAGCTCGGGCCGTCGGGCGGGGCGGGGGACCACGCGCTCGGGGTGGTCCGCTCCTTCGCCCAGAAGGACCCCGGCGACGGCGGCGGGGGGCGGGCGAACCGGGCGTCCTCGGCCCGGCTGCGCGACCGGTGGAACCCGGGCATCTCGGTGCCGTCGGTGCCCGGCCGGGCCGACTCCGGGGACATCGAGATCGACCTCGTCGAGCTGCTCTCCGACCTCGGCGGGATGGCCGCCGACACCGGCAGGGGCATCGCGGTGTTCATCGACGAGATGCAGGACCTCGGGCCCGACGACGTCTCGGCGCTCTGCGCGTCGGCGCACGAGATCAGCCAGACCGGGCTGCCGCTCATCGTCGTCGGTGCCGGTCTGCCGCACCTGCCGGCCGTACTGTCGGCGTCGAAGTCTTACTCCGAGAGGCTGTTCCGGTATTCGCGCATCGACCGGCTGGACCGCTCGGCCGCCGATGCCGCGCTGGTCCGGCCGGCGGAGGAGGAGGGGGCCGGGTTCGAGTCGGCAGCACTCGACGCGATGTACGCGGCGACCGGCGGCTACCCGTACTTCATCCAGGCCTACGGGAAGGCGGTGTGGGACCTCGCGCCGGGGTCGCCGATCACGGCGGCCGACGTCGACGTCGCGGCGCCCGAGGCGGAGGCGGAGCTCGCCGTCGGGTTCTTCGGGTCCCGGTTCGAGCGGGCGACGCCGGGGGAGCGCGAGTACCTCCGGGCGATGGCAGACGTCGCGGCGCAGGCGGGGGACGAGTCCGAGGCGGTGCCGACCGCGGACGTCGCGGCCCACCTGGGCCGCAAGCCGCAGTCGCTGTCGCCGGCGCGGGACGCGCTGCTGAAGAAGGGGCTCATCTACTCCGGCGAGCGGGGTCGCATCGCCTTCACCGTCCCCCACTTCGGCCGCTACCTCCGCGACCACACCTGACCCGCCCCCCGAGTCGGAGGTCGGTGCCGAGCGGGTAGCGGCGGCCGAACCGGCCATGGACGGCCGGCGGCCGCGGTGCCATCGTGGACCGGTGACCCGCACCATCGACGCGGACTACCTCGTCGTGGGAGCCGGTGCCGCCGGGATGGCCTTCGCCGACGCCCTCGTCGACCATGCCGACGTCCGCGTCGCGCTCGTCGACCGGAGGCACGGGGTCGGCGGGCACTGGCTCGACGCGTACCCGTTCGTCCGCCTGCACCAGGCGTCGGCCTTCTACGGGGTCGCGTCGACCCTGCTCGGCGGCGGCCAGGTACAGCAGCGCGGGCCCGAGGCGGGCCTCCAGGAACGCGCCACCCAGTCGGAGATCTGCGCCTACTACTCCCGGGTCGCGGACCGGTTGCAGGCCTCGGACCGGGTCGAGCTGCACCTCAACAGCGACTACCTCGACGACCGGGTCGTCGTCTCACGCGTGTCGGGCCGCCGCCACGAGGTGCCCGAGCGGTGCCGCATCGTCGACGCGCGGTACCTGGCCCCGAGCATCCCGGCCGGGACGCCACCCCCCTTCGGCGTCGCCGACGGGGCCCGGGTCCTCCCGGTCAACGACCTCGCCCGGCTCGAGGAGGCGCCGAACCAGTACGTCGTCGTGGGGTCGGGCAAGACGGCCACCGACGCCTGCATCTGGCTGCTCGCCCGGGGGGTCGACCCCGACGCCATCTGCTGGGTGCGCCCCCGCGACCCGTGGATGCTGAACCGCGCGAGGGTGCAGCCGGACCCCGCGGTCTTCCTCGGGATGGCGGCCGACACGATGGAGGCGGCCGGGACCGCGACCTCCCTCGACGACCTGTTCCTCCGGCTGGAGGACGCGGGCATCATGCTCCGCATCGACCGCTCCGTCCTGCCGACGATGGCCAAGGCGCCGACGCTGGCCGGGTGGGAGCTGGAGCAGCTGCGCACCCTCGAGAACGTCGTGCGGCGGGGGCACCTCCGCGAGGTGGGCCGCGGCAGGCTCACCTTCGCCGACGGCTCGGTCTCCACGCCGGACGACGCCCTCGTCGTGCACTGCGCGGCGGACGGGCTGAAGTACCCCCCGCTCGTGCCGATCTGGCGGCCCGAGGCCATCACGGTGCAGCCGGTCAGGTCCGGCTTCCCGTGCTTCGGCGCCGCGCTCGTCGGCTACGTCGAGGCGACCCGCGTCGACGACGACGAGAAGAACCGGATCTGCCCACCCTCCCCGTACCCGAACTCCCTCGCCGACTGGGCCCGGATGACCGTTCTCGGCACGCGGGCCGCGATGGCCTTCGCGGCGCAGCCCGACATCAGGGCCTGGTCCGACGAGGTGGCGCTCAACCCCGCCCGCATCCCGCCCGGCCATCCCGCCTCCCCGGAGCTCGACGACGCCCGCGAACGGTTGGCGGCGCACACGGCTCCCGGAGTCACCCGCCTCGCGGAGCTGATGGGCGGCCCGGGCGACGTCGCCGCCCGCACCGGCTGACCTTCCCCGCGCTCCGCGACTTCGTGTGCCGGATGCCCGGGAGACACCGCGTGCTGCGCGGCGCCCGGCAATGAGGTCATGGAGTGGCGATGCGGTCGAGGACCGCCTCGGCGACCTCCGAGGGGTGCAGCTCGGGCAGCCAGTGGCCCGCGTCCAGCTCGACGAACCGGTAGCGCCCTGTCACGTGGTGGGCGGTCCGCTCGGCCGCCGCGCGTCCGAGCGCCGGGTCGTGGCGTCCCCACACGTACGTCGTCGGGACGCGCACGTCGGGGGTCCCGACGGACCAGGGCCGCGGCGCACGCCGGGCCACCGCGCGGTACCACGCGAGCATCGGGCCGAGGTCGCCCGGGCCGGAGACCCGTGAGGCGTACCGCTCGGCGAGGTCGGGAGGCAGCCCGCTGCCGACGAGCACCGGTGCGAGGGTGGCCGAGAGCACCAGCTCCGGCAGCACCGGTAACTGGACGGCGAGGGTGTACCAGGACATGAGCGGCTGGCGGGAGCGCAGGAGGGACCAGACGTACGCCGACGGGTGCGGGGTCGACAGGACCGTCACCGTCGCCACCCGGTCGGGATGCCGGGCCGCGACCTCCCACGCGACGACGCCGCCCCAGTCGTGACCGACGACGTGGATGCGCTCCGACCCCGTCGCGTCCGCCACGGCGAGGACGTCGGCGACCAGCTCCTCGACCCGGTAGGGGGAGACGCCGGAGGGCCGGTCGGAGCCCCCGTAGCCGCGCTGGTCGGGAGCGACCGTCCGCAGCCCCGCCGCGCCGAGGAGCGGGGCGACGGTGTCCCAGCACGTTCGGTCCTGCGGGAAGCCGTGGAGGAGGACGACGACCTCGCCGCCGCGCGGCCCGGCATCCCGGGCCTCGAGTCGCATCCCGTCCCGACGGACGGCGAGGGACCGGCCGTCGCCCGGCCGTGACCCGCTGCGGTCAGGCATCCGACTCCTCCTCTTGTGGGGCACCGGGTACCTCTGCCGGCCCGCTCTCCGACGTACCCGTGCCGGCCCGTGGCGAACCGGCGGCTGGCCGGTGTCCCACGGACCTCGTAGGCTCGGTGGTCGACGGCCTCATCGCGGACGCTCCGCAGCGGGGGCGCTCGCCGCGACGACCGAGGAGGCGCACGCCGTGCCCGGACACCGGATCTTCACCACGAGCTTCGCCAGCATCCACCCGCTCTACGTCGCGAAGGCGGAGCGGAAGGGCCGCACCCGGGCCGAGGTCGACGAGGTCATCTGCTGGCTCACCGGGTACGACGACGCCGGGCTGGAGCGGGCGGTCGCGCGTGAGGTCGACCTCGAGACCTTCTTCGCTGAGGCCCCGCGGATGAACCCCGACGCCGCGCTCATCACCGGCGTCGTCTGCGGGCACCGCGTCGAAGACATCGAGGACCCCCTCATGCAGCGGATCCGTTACATGGACAAGCTCGTCGACGAGCTCGCGCGCGGGAGGAGGATGACAGCCATCCTGCGCGGGGCGAGCGCGGCGACCGCGGGGAGCTCGACGAGCCGGGCCTGACCCCGGGCGGGCACGCCCGGGCATGCGGGGTCGCCGGCTCGCCGGCTCAGACGCCGTCGGAGCGCTCGAACGTGACGAGGAGGCCCTCGACCCCGCCCGGGCCCACGCGCCCCTTCACCTCGGCCGAGGTGATGGCCCGCAGCCGCCAGCCCTCCCGGGCGTGGTCGTTCAAGAGGTTCTCCAGCTTCTCGCCCGACATCTTGCCGCCGATCATCTTCTCGCGGACCTCGACGACCTTGTACGTGTACACGTTCTCCGGACCTCCTCGTCGTGGGGCTGACGCCTCCAACGTAGACCCGCTCATCCGCTGAAGACGTGCCAGCAGATGTCGTCCCGTGCCCGCTGGTCCTCGAGGACGAGCTCGCGAAGCGTCGCCGGGATGCGGTCGCGCTGCCACCTCAGCTCGACGAGCCGGGCGGCGCCGGCGACCTCGGCAGCATCGGCGCCGTAGCTGCCGTCGGCGACCGCGGCGGCGGCCACGGCGCGCAGGGCGTACGCCGCGGCCCCGAGGTAGTGCGCCGCGACGTGCGCGACGGCCACCGCCTGCCCCGCCGACAGGGCGGCGAAGCGGGCGGGGTCCGGCAGCCCGCGCCCGGCGGCGTTGGCGCTGAACGCGGTCCGGTGGGCGACTCGCATGGGCACCTCGCCGCGGACCCACGCCCGCCCCACGGCGATGGCGTCCCTCGGGCGGGTGTCGCCGGGACTGGTGCCCTCGAAGAGGGGCAGGACGTGCTCGGCGCACTGTGCCGCGAACTCGGCGAGGAGGTGGTGGTCCTCGTCGGTGAGCGTGCCGCCGCGTCGGATCGTGGTGAAGCGGGGGTCGCGCTCCGTCGGGAGGATCGGCACGGCGGGGTCCTGGCGCAGCAAGGGCGCGGGGTGTCAGCCCCCGGTCCCCGGCTCGAGCACCTCGACGGCGAGGATGGTCGGCAGGTGCCGGGCGACCTCGTCCCACGTCTCGCCCTCGTCCCGGCTCGCGAAGACCGAGCCGGTGTTCGTGCCGAAGTACACGCCGGCCGGGTCGCGGGTGTCCCCGGCCATGGCCTGGCGGAGAACCGTGAAGTAGCAGGACTCCTGGGGCAGGCCGGCCCGCATCGCCTCCCACGTCGCGCCGCCGTCCCGCGAGCGCCAGACGGCCGCGGCGGCATCCGGCGGGAACCGCCCCTCCATGTCGCCGTTGAGGGGGACGGTCCAGATGGTCCGGGCGTCCCTGGGGTGCACCCGGATGGGAAAGCCGAAGGTCGAGGGCAGCCCCTCGGTGACGTTGTGCCAGGTGAGGGCGCCGTCGGTCGAGCGCCACACGCCGTGGTGGTTCTGCTGGTAGAGCACGCCCTCGTCCCCGGGGGCCAGGACGACGTGGTGCACGCAGAAGCCGGTGTGCCCGTCGCTCGCGGCGGCCGGGTGGCTGTTCCCCTCGCCGTCGGTGGGGTCGGCGAGGTCGTTGCGCCGCTCCCACGTCACGCCGCCGTCCTCCGTGGCGAAGACCCCGGCGGCCGAGATCCCGATCCACATCCGGTCGGGGTCGGCGGGGTCGGCGACGATGGTGTGGAGGACGAGGCCGGCCGCCCCCGGGCCCCAGTCGGCCGCCGACGGGTGGTCGGTGAGGCCCTTGACCTCGGACCACGTGGCGCCGTCGTCGTCGCTGACGAGCAGCGCTGCAGGCTTCGTGCCGGCGTAGAGCCGGTCACCGGCCCGTCCGAGCGACCAGACCTGGCTGAACCGGTCCCCGAAGGGGGCGGGGGTGTCGCTCCATCCGATGGTGGCCGCGAAGTCGGGGTCGTTCGCCGCCCACTCGTCGACCTCGCCGGTCGTCAGCCTGGTCGGTGCCCACGTCCGGCCACCGTCGGCGGACCGCCACACACCGGCGCCGGACCAGTCCCCGCCGCCGCCGGCCCACATCGTCCCCGTCGCCGGGTCACCGAGGAGGTGGTTGACGGGTGCTCCGTCGCAGAACGGGCCCCGCACCCGCCAGGACGCGCGGTCGGCGTCGCCGTCGATGACGAAGGCTCCCTTCGTCGTCCCCACGAGCAGCTGCAGCGGTGCGTCGGACATTTCAGGGCCCCTTCCCTGGCGCCGGCCGTCCGGGGTGGTCGCCGGGCGGTGCCCTCCAGTCTCACGGCGGCCCGGACGTCCGGCAACCCGGCCAGCACCACCCCCGGACCTCGGGGAGGGACGGGGGAGGGGGCGGTCAGAGGCCGCGGAGCCTGAGGACGACCCCGCCGTGGTCGGACGGCCACAGCCCGGATGCCGGGTCACGGTCGGCGAGCTGGGTGCCGGTCACCATCCCGCGGTCGACGCCGAGGGCACGCCCGTCGGCGGTGTGCGAGAAGACCATGTCGATGCGGTGGTCGAAGCCGGCCGGGGTGGGGTCGTTGACGAGCTCGGACAGCCCGGAGGTCCAGCCCTGCTCGGCCGGCGCCCACTGGAGCCACTGGTCGGTGTAGCCGCCCGGACCGGTGATGTAGTCGTACGGCGCCTTGTGCGGCACGTGGTCGCCGGGCTTCACCGAGGAGTTCAGCGGGTCGGAGTTGCAGTCGCAGACGAAGACGGTCGTCCCCGTCGGTGCGGTCGCGTCGGCGACGACCTGCTTGGCCTGGGCGAGGGCGAGGTCGGAGCCGAACGCCTCGAGGTGGGTGTTGACGAACCGGAAGGTGCGCGACCCCATCCGCACGTCGGCCCACTGGAAGCCGCGCGAGAAGTTCAGCTCCACGCCGGCGATGGTGACCGGGAGGTTGACGTCGTAGATCGCGTCGCCCGTGTCGAGCACCCGGATGGAGGCAGTGTCGGCGCGCTGGAGGATGACGTCGTGCATCGTCAGCCGGATGTCACGAGGGCTGCCACCGGTCGCGGTGAAGCTCGGGGCCTCGACGTCGGCGCGGGTCCCGACGACGGCCGGGGTGTACGGGGCGCCCTCGGCGGCGAGGGCGTCGAGGAGGAGCTGGAGGAAGTCGTAGTCGACGGTCGTCGCGTTGGGGACCCCCACCTTGTCGAGCTCGATCGGGCCCGACCGCCACAGTGCGACCTCCTGGAGCCCGATGAGGTCGGGCTTCGCGGCGGCGATCTCGCGGGCCAGCAGCCGGGCGCGCGTCGGGAAGTCGGTGCGGTCGACGATCCGCCGGGTGACGTCGGTCGCGACGGCGAGGGCCTGGACCACCTGCTGGGGCGTCCCGCCGGCGGCCTGCGCGGCGAGCGCAGCCTCGACCGGGCGGTTGATGTCGGCGCCGAGGTACAGGTTCCGGGTCATCACGGTGACCGGCTTCCCCGGCGGCGCCGCGGGCGGCGCGGCGGAGGCCGGGGCGACGGCGAGGGCCACGCCCACGAGGGCGGCGGTCACCAGGGCGACGGCGGCGCGGACGGAGATGGTCGACGTGCGACGGGTCATCGTGCATCCTCCTGCTCGGCTGGCCACATCCTGCCGACCCGGCGCCCCGCTGGCAATGGCCCGGATGGCGCCGCACCGCCCCTCACCTGCGGCGTCGGGGCCCCCCGTCCCCGGACGGCCCGCGCGCGGGGAGGTGGTGGAGCTCGACGTCGTGGACCGCGCCGTCGGCGAGCCGGAGGGTGAGGTACGTGCACGTCGGCTGGCGGCGGCGGTCGGTGGGCGAGCCGGGGTTGAGCAGCCGCAGCCCCTCGTGCTCGGTGTCCCACGGGATGTGGCTGTGCCCGAAGACGAGGAGGTCGACCTCGGGGTGGGCGGCCCGCATCCGCTCCTCCCGGCGCTGTCGCGGGCCGGTCTCGTGCACGACCGCGAGCCGCACCCCCTCGACCTCGGCGCGCGCCACCTCCGGCAGCCGCGCCCGCAGCTCGGGTCCGTCGTTGTTGCCCCAGCACGCGAGCAGCCGAGCGCTGCGTGCCTCCAGCCGGTCGAGGGTGGCGACGTCGATCCAGTCGCCGGCGTGCACGACGAGGTCGGCCCGTTCGACCTCGTCCCAGACCGGGGCGGGGAGGTCGCGCGCCCGCGCCGGCACGTGCGTGTCGCTGATGACGACGACGCGAGTGCCATCCGTGCTCACCACGACCTCCTGCTCCACCGGGCGTCCCTGCTCCACCGTGCCCGCCTCGTGCGGGCCGGCCTCCCGCTCATCCGGCCACCCTGCCACGGTGGGGATACCGTTCGACCATGACCGGTGAGCTCGTCCTCGTGACCGGCGGGTCCGGCTTCGTCGGGTCGCACTGCCTCGTCGCCCTGCTCCGAGACGGGTACCGGGCGCGGACCACCGTGCGGTCGCTGACGCGCGCCGACGAGGTGCGCGCCATGGTGGAGCGGGGTGGCGCCGACCCCGCGGGCATCGAGTTCGTCGAGGCCGACCTCACCGGCGACGCCGGGTGGGGCGACGCCGTCGCCGGGTGCACCTACGTGCTCCACGTCGCCTCGCCGTTCCCCCTCGAGGTGCCCCGCGACCCCGACGTGCTCGTCGGACCCGCGCGCGAGGGGGCGCTGCGCGTCCTGCGCGCCGCCCGGGACGCCGGCGTGCGCCGGGTCGTCCTCACCTCCTCCTTCGCCGCCATCGGCTACGGCACCGACCCCCATCCCGGGCGGCCGTACACCGAGGAGGACTGGACCGACCTGGACGGCCCCCGCCCGGTCGCCCCCTACCCGCGGTCCAAGACCCTGGCGGAGCGCGCCGCGTGGGACTTCGTGCGCGCGGAGGGACGAGGCCTCGAGCTCGCGACGGTCAACCCCGTGGGCATCGTCGGGCCGGCCCTGGCGGCCGACACCTCGACGAGCATCGAGCTCGTCCGCAGCCTGCTCGACGGGGAGGTGCCGGGCATCCCGAACATCACCTTCGGGTTCGTCGACGTCCGGGACGTGGCCGACCTCCACCTCCTCGCGATGACCCGGCCCGAAGCCGCCGGCGAGCGCTTCCTCGCGATCTCGGGCGACTTCTTCCCGCTGACCCGGGTCGCCCAGGTGCTCCGGGACGGGCTCGGCGAGCGTGCCGGCCGCATCCCGACCCGGCGGGTGCCGAGCTGGCTGGTGCGCCTCGCCGCGCGGGCCAACCCCGGGTTGCGCCAGCTCGTCGGCGAGCTCGACGTCGAGAAGCACGCCACGTCGGCGAAGGCGCAGCGGCTCCTCGGGTGGTCGCCGCGGCCGCCGGAGGAGGCGATCCTCGCCAGTGCCGAGAGCCTGCTCGCGCTGCGCGGGGCCTGACTAGTCCTCGAGGAGCCGCTGGTACTCGGGGTGGCGCTCGATCCAGGCGCGGATGAACGGGCAGTCGGGGCGGACGCGGGTCCCGCCCTCGGCCGCGACGGCGTCCAGGGCGGTCCGGGCGAGGGCGCTGCCGACGCCGTTGCCCTCGAACCGGTCGTCGACCTCGGTGTGGGTGAAGACGACGACGCCGTCGCCTCGCCGCACGTACGCCTTCCCGGCGAGCTCGCCGTCCACCCGGGCCTCCCAGCGGTGCCGGGACTCCTCGTAGGTCACCTCGACCTCGGCCACGTGACCACCTCCTGGTGCCACCCTGCCATCCGGACGCCGTCCTCGGGGCGCGCGAGGTGCTCGTCGTCGACCGGCGACGCCGTGCGGTGCAGTCCCCGGGAGGCGCCGCGCGGGCGGCGCGGTCGGGCCTAGCCTGTAGCCGGACCGGCGATCGGCGCCGAGGAGGAGGACGGGCGATGAGCGCACCCCCGGGCTGGCACCTGCAGCCGGACGGCCGCGAGCGGTGGTGGGACGGCCAGCAGTGGACCGACCAGTTCCGCGCGGCGCTGCCGAACGACCCGACGGCACCTCCCGCCGAGCCACTCGCCGGCGGGGAGCCCTCCGACTCGGCTCTGGGCGGCGCGCCGGGTGAGGGCCTTGCCTCCGCGCCCCCGCCGTGGGCGAGCGACCAGACCGAGGCGCTGGACGTCGACCGGACCCAGGCCATCCCGGCGCCTCCCCCGGGCGGCTACGGAGCACCCGTGCAGCCCCCGAGCTACCCGGGCCAGCAGGACTACTCCTACCCGTCCGGCGGTGGCGGCCTGCCGCCGTCGTCGACGGGCTACCCGGCCGGCGGCTACGGGGCCCCTGGGTACGGCGCCCCCGGGTACGGGGCGCCGGGCGGGCAGTACCCGCCGCCGCGCCAGGGGATGAGCGGGGCGGCCAAGGGCTGCCTCTTCGCCGCGATCGGGATCGTCGTCATCGTCGTCATCGCGGTGATCGCCGCGGTGTTCTTCTTCGCGCGCACCGCGAACCGGATCTCCGACGAGATCTCCTCCGGCATCCCGACCAACCTCCCGAGCGACTTCCCCAGCGACCTGCCGAGCGACTTCCCCAGCGACCTCCCGTCGGTCGGGGGCCAGGCGGTCACGGTGTCGGTGGGGGACGGCTTCGACCTGCCGCGGGCGAGCATCGCCGA
Source organism: Phycicoccus sp. (assembly GCA_035702545.1). Taxonomy (GTDB): domain Bacteria; phylum Actinomycetota; class Actinomycetes; order Actinomycetales; family Dermatophilaceae; genus DASSQJ01. Next base: position 2,123 of record DASSQJ010000361.1, on the reverse strand, counting down.
CGGATGGAGCGTGAGCGCCGGCTCGTTCGGCTCCCAGGTGTCCGGGATGAAGGCGACGTTCACCGAGGGTCAGTCGGTCCCCGTCGTGTTCTCGATGTCCTTCCGCGACAAGGGTTCCGGGACGATCGAGACGGTGTGCACGGCGACACCGTCCTCGTCGACGGCGACGACGGCCGACGTCACGTGCATCCCGCTCTTCGGCGACGTGGACGAGAACGGCGAGGTCGTCGTGACGCCGGCGTTCTGACGCGCGTCCTGGCGGGGCGGTCCTGGCGGGGCGGTCCTGCCGAGGCGGCTCGGCTCAGCCCTGCTCGCCGATGGCGACGAGGTCGGCGACGAGGTCGTCGGTGCGCCACTGGTCGGACTCCAGCTCCGGGGTGAACCCGAGCCGGACGACGACGAGGTCGGACGAGGGGACGACGTACATCCGCTGGCCGTCGTGGCCGGTCGCCCAGTACGCGTCGTCCGGGAGCTCGGGGTCGACGAGCGTGCCGTCGGCCTGCTTGTTGACCCACCAGCCGGCCGCGTAGCCCTTCTCCTCGCTCTGGGCGACCTGGGTCGCCGTCGTCGACCGCTTCATCCAGCCCTCGGGGAGGAGGCGCTTGCCGGCCCACACGCCGTCCTGGAGCGCGAACTGGCCGATGGCGGCCCAGTCGCGCGGCGTCGCCCAGAGGTAGGAGCTGCACACGGGGGTGCCGGAGGCGTCGGGTTCCCAGACCGCGGAGGACAGGCCGAGGGGGGCGAAGAGCTCGGTCCGCGGGAAGTCGGTGTCGGGCACGTCGGGAAGGCCGGTGAGCCAGTCGCAGACGATGTTCGTGGACCCGCTCGAGTACTGCTGGTAGGTGCCGGGCGGATGCGCGAGCGGCTGGCTCGCCGCGTAGGCCGCCATGTCGGACCGCGAGTAGAGCATCTCGGTGATCGGCGTGCCGAGGGAGTACGTCTCGTCCCAGGAGAGGCCGCTCGTCATCCGCATCAGCTGGTCGAGGGTGATGTCGCGTCGGCCGTCGGTCCACTCCGGCCGGAGGCCGGAGTCCTCGAGGGTGAACTTGCGCTCCAGGGCGTAGCGGCCGACGAGGAGGTTGGCGACGCTCTTGGACATCGACCAGCCGAGCTGGGGAGTCGTCGCGTCGAAGCCCGTCGCGTACCGCTCGCCGACGATCTTCCCGCCGCGCAGGACGACGACGCCCCGGGTGCCGAGCGCCTTCCTCCGGTTCGCGGAGAGGTCGTCCCCGAAGGCGCGGGCGATGGCGGCCGCGACCTCGGGCGTCATCTGGGGGGCGGGGGCGTCGGCGAACGGGTTGGGGTCGCTGGAGACCTTCGTCGCCCGGCCGAAGCCCGTGGGGCGGCTGCCGGCGACGGTGCAGCCGAAGCCCGGGCTGAAGTAGGCGCGCTGCTTGGCGAGCACCCAGAGGACGGCCGAGGCGGCGGACTTGCCGGCCTTGTTCTCGTAGCCGGTGAGGTACGGGACGAGCGGGTTGGGCGGGAGGTCGGTCTCCGGGTCGCTGCGCCCGGCGAGCATCGTCACCGCGCACGCGTTGTGGGCGGCGTATCCCGTTCCGGTGAGGAGGAGGGGGCGCGCGTAGAAGTACCCGGCGACCGCTCCGATGAGGACGACGACGAGCAACCCGGCGAGGATCCGGAGCAGGACGCGCATGGCGGCGACGGTACCGCCCGCGGGGCCGGGCGCGCGGCGGTTCCCGGGTGGGCGCGCGGGCGACGGTGTGGGGCCCCGTCGGGCGGGTGCCGACGGGTGCGGCCGCGCCGGTGTCTGCCCCCGCCGGGTGCGGCCGCGCCGGTGTCAGCCCCTGCCGGGTGCGGCCGCGCCGGTGTCAGCCCCTGGGTGCTGCCGCGCCGGTGTCAGCCCCGACCGGCAGCCCGGCAGGAGGGGGTGTGTCGGAGACGTCCGGATGGTTCGCAGGATGCGCCACCCGGTTTTTCCGACCCACCGACCCGTGAACCATCCATATGGATGCCCCGCGGGGTGCGTCATCCATATGGATGCCCTGTCGGGCGAGCCATTCCTACGGACGCCTCGTCAGGCGGGCCAACCATGTGGATGCCTCGGGACGTGAGGCGCCGAGCGCTCGGGTGGGGGGCTGCCGTCGCGCGGTCGGGGTACCTGG